>NZ_JBSFMT010000045.1:0-87872 GCF_053599695.1 Streptomyces sp. NPDC000878
GGCCCGTTCAGGGCCCGGGGGTCTGGGGGCGCAGCCCCCAGGGGATGGGAATGGGTAGGGGCGGCGGGGGCGAGGAGAGAGTTACGGGATCACCACGATCTTCCTCCCCACCCCCGACGCGAACTGCTCCAGCGCCTGCGGATAGCTCTCCAGTGGCAGGCGGTCGCTGATGAAGATCTCCGGGTTCAGGACGCCCGCCGCGAACAGTTCCGCCGCCCGTTCGAAGCTGTGCAGGACCGCCATCGACCCGGTGATGGTGATCTCCTGGTTGTAGATGCGGTACGGGTCGATCGTGACCCGGGTCGCGTAGTCCGCCACGCCGAACTGGAGGAACGTGCCCGCCTTCGCCACCCGGTCCAGGCCGTCCTGGATCGCCGCCGCGTTGCCCGTCGCGTCCACCACCACGTCCCAGCCCTGGGGGCGGTCCAGCTCGTCCGCGTTCGTTGCCGATCCTGATACGCCCAACAGCTGCGCCGTCGACAGGCGCTGCGCGTTGATGTCGACCACGTCGACACTCGCCGCGCCCGTCCGCTTCGCCAGCTCCAGCATCATCAGGCCCATCGTTCCCGAGCCGTAGATCAGGACATGGGCGCCCAGGCGGGTCTGGAGTACGTCGTAACCCCGTACCGCACACGACAGTGGCTCCACCAGCGCCGCGTCCTGGGTACGGATGTGCTCCGGCAGACGTACGCAGTTCGCTACCGGCGCCACCGCGTACTGCGCCGCGCCGCCCGCCGTCGTCACGCCGATCGCCGCCCAGCGTTCGCAGAGGTTGTTGTGGCCCGTACGGCAGTAGCGGCACTCGTGGCAGTAGAGGGAGGGGTCCACTGCCACTCGGTCGCCGAGCGACAGCTCCGTGACCTGCGTACCTACGCCCACCACCTCCCCCGCGAACTCGTGCCCCGGCACGATCGGCAGCGTCGGGGCGAACTCGCCCTGGAGGATGTGCAGGTCGGTGCCGCACAGGCCGCAGGCGGCGACCTCGACGACGACGTCGCGGGGGCCCGGTGTCGGGTCCGGGACCTCCATGACGACGGCCTTGCCCACGGACTCGATGACGGCTGCCTTCACTTCACGGCTCCCAGTGACAGGCCCTGGACCAGTTTGTCCTGGGCGGCGAACCCCGCGGCGAGCACCGGCAGGGAGATGACGAGCGACGCGGCGCACACCTTCGCCAGGAACAGGCCCTGGCTGGTGATGAAGCCGGTGAGGAAGACGGGGGCCGTCTCCGCGACCACACCCGTCAGCACCCGTGCGAACAGCAGCTCGTTCCAGCTGAAGATGAAGCAGATCAGGGAGGTGGCGGCGATGCCCGGGAGGGCGATAGGGGCGACGACCCGGGTGAGGATCGTGGGCAGCTTCGCCCCGTCCACCCTCGCCGCCTCGATGATCGCCACCGGGACCTCGGAGAGGAAGGACTGCATCATCCACACCGCGATCGGCAGGTTCATGGACGTGTAGAGGATGACCAGCAGCCAGATGTTGTCCAGCATGTCCGTGTTCTTTGCGAACAGGTAGATCGGGAGCAGGCCCGCCACCACCGGCAGCATCTTCGTCGACAGGAAGAAGAACAGGACGTCCGTCCATTTCTTCACCGGGCGGATAGACAAGGCGTATGCCGCTGGGAGTGCCAGTACCAGCACGAACAGGGTCGATGCCAGCGACGCCACCGTCGAGTTGACCAAGGACGGCCAGGGGCTCGCGCCGCCTCCCGTGCCGAAGAACTCGCGGTAGCCGTCGAGGGTCAACGCGGCGCCGAAGGACGGGGGGTTGGTCGCCGCGTCCTCCTCCGAGTGGAAGGACGTCAGGGCCATCCAGGCGATCGGGAGGAAGAAGAGGATGCCCGCCAGCCAGGCCAGCAGGCCCAGGCCCGCTCCCCGGGTGCGGCTTGGACGTACGCCTGTAGCGGTCTCGCTCATGCTCGGGACGCCTCCTCGCGGAACAGGGACGACACCACGCGCAGGGCGAAGGTCGCGATGATGATCGAGCCGATGACCACCAGGACGCCGGCCGCGGAGGCCAGGCCGTTCTCATGGGCCTGGTAGAAGCTCTGGTAGACGGTGTAGGGGAGGTTGGCCGTGCCCAGGCCGCCTGATGTGATCGTGAAGACCGCGTCGAAGTTCTGGACGATGTAGATCGAGCCCAGCAGGGCGCCGAGTTCGAGGTAGCGGCGCAGGTGGGGGAGGGTCAGATAGCGGAAGACCTGCCAGTCGTTCGCGCCGTCGACCTTCGCCGCCTCGATCTGCTGCTGGTCGCGGCTCTGCAGGCCCGCCAGCAGGATCAGCATCATGAACGGCGTCCACTGCCAGACCAGTGATGCCTCCACCGCGAGCAGCGGGGTGTTGGAGATCCAGTCCGGTTGCGGGCCCCCTACGTAGTGCAACAGGCCGTTCAGCAGACCGTATTCGGGGTTGTAGAGCACGTGCTTCCAGAGCAGGGCCGCCGCCACCGGGACCACCAGGAAGGGGGCGATCAGGAGGGTGCGGACCAGGCCCCTGCCGCGGAACTTGCGGTCCAGGAGGAGGGCCAGGCCGAGACCCAGGATCAGGCTCGCCAGGACCACCGCCACCGTGAGCAGGATCGTCGTCCACACCGACTGGCGCAGGTCCGCGTCGGTCAGGACCTCCGTGTAGTTGGCGAAGCCCGTGAAGTGGCGGGCCTTCGGGTACAGCGAGTTCCAGTCGAAGAACGAGATCACCAGCGTGGCCACGAACGGGAGTTGGGTCACGGCGATCATGAAGATCAGGGCCGGGAGGAGTGGGGCCCGGGTGGCCCAGGCGCGCATGCGGCCCGAGGGGCGCTTCACGGCGCGTACGGATGGTGCGGCGAGCGGGGCTGTCGTGGTCGCGGTCATCGTCCCTCGTACTCCTCGGAGATCTCCTCGGCCAGCTTCTGGGACTTCTTCAGGGCCGACTCGACGGACTGGCGTCCGGCGATGGCCGCGCTGATCTCCTGCGAGACCTTGGTGCCGAGATCGGTGAACTCGGGGATGCCGACGAACTGGATGCCGGGTGCCGGGCGGGGCTGTACTCCGGGGTCGTTCGGGCGGGCGCCCTCGATCGCCTCCTTCGTCATCTCCTGGAAGGCGGCGGCCTCTTGGCGGTAGTCGGCGTTCTCGTACGTCGAAGCGCGCTTGCCCGCCGGGACGTTGGACCAGCCGATCTCGTCGCCGACCAGCTGCTCGTACTCCTTGCTGGACGCCCAGGACACGAACTTCCAGGCGTCGTCGGGGTTTCGGGAGGCCTTCTGGATGCCCCAGGCCCAGGTGTAGAGCCAGCCGGAGGACTCCGTCTTCTCGACGGGCGCCGGTACGTAGCCGATCTTGCCCTTCACCGGGGAGTTCGCCGACTCCAGGGAGCCGGCCGCCGAGGTGGCGTCGTACCACATGGCGACCTTGCCCTGGGTGATGTTGTTGAGGCACTCGGCGAAGCCGGACTGGGGGGCGCCGGACTCGCCGTGCTCGCGCACCAGGTCGACGTAGAAGTTCACCGCTTTCTCCCATTCGGGGGAGTCGAGCCGTGCCTTCCAGTTCTTGTCGAACCAGGTGCCGCCGAAGGTGTTCACCACCGTGGTGAGGGGTGCCATGACCTCGCCCCAGCCCGGCAGGCCGCGCAGACAGATGCCCTTCATGCCGGACTCGGCGCCGTCGACCTTCGCCGCCAGGTCGGCGACCTGGGTCCAGGTGGGGTGCGGGGGCATGGTGAGGCCCTTCGCGTCGAACACGTCCTTGCGGTACATCAGGAAGGACGACTCGCCGTAGAAGGGCTGGCCGTAGAGCTTGCCGTCGTCCCCGGTGAGGGACTCGCGCATCGGCTTGAGGACGTCCTGTTCGTCGTACGCGCTGTCCTTCGCGACGTACGTGTTCATCTCGTGCAGCCAGCCGTTGCGGGCGTAGATCGGGATCTCGTAGTTGGAGAGGGTCGCCACGTCGTACTGGCCCGCCTGGTTGGCGAAGTCCTGGCTGATCTTGTCGCGGACGTCGTTCTCGGGCAGGACGGTGAAGTTGACCTTGATGCCGGTCTCTTTGGTGAAGTGGGCCGCGGTGAGCTTCTGCAACTCGACCATCTGCGGGTTGTTCACCATCAGGACGTTGACGGCGTCGCCGCCGGAACCGGACCCGCCCGCTCCGGCCCAGCAGCCGGAGAGCAGCGGGGCGAGCAGCGTCCCTGCGGCGGCCAGTGCGAGCGTGGCTCGCGGCCTCCGTCGGCTCGGGGTTCGCATGGATCGCTCCTGGAGGTATCGGGATATATGGGGCGCGGGAGGGGTGGGTGAGGATGGGTGGGTTTGGGTCTCGGGCTCGGATCAGGCCTGGTTCAGGCTTGGCTCAGACTCGTATGACCTGCGGTCCCTGCAGTGAGTAGCGGTGTGCCTCGGCCGTCGGCAGCAGTGTGCTCGTGACGATCGTGTCCAGGTCGCCGATGTCGGCGAACCGGCAGAAGCTCACCGCCCCGAACTTGGTGTGCACGCCCGCGAACACCGTGCGCCGCGAGGCCCGGATCGCCTGCGCCTTGACCTCGCTGACCGCCGGGTCGGGTGTCGTCAGGCCCTGTTCGCGGGAGATGCCGTTGGCGCCGATGAAGGCCAGGTCCAGGATGAAGCCGGCCAGCATCTTCGTCGTCCAGTGGTCGACCGTCGCGAGGGTGCCGGGGCGGACCCGGCCGCCCAGCAGCAGGACCGAGGTGTTCTCGGTCTCCGCGAGCGCGCCCGCGACGGGCAGGGACGCGGTGACCACGGTCAGCGGCCGGTCCCTGGGCAGGGCCTCGGCGATGAGCTGCGGGGTGAACCCCTCGTCGACGAAGACCGTTTCGGCGTCCCCGAGCAGCTCGGCCGCCGCGACGGCGATCCGGCGCTTCTCGGGTACGTGGCTGGTGGCGCGGAAGGCGAGGGTCGTCTCGAATCCGGCGCTCTCCACGGGGTAGGCGCCGCCGTGGGTGCGGCGAACCAGGCCGTGGTCCTCCAGGGCGCGCAGATCCCGTCGTACGGTCTCCTTGGCCACGCCCAGATCGGCGGCGAGGGTGGTCACGTCGACCGAACCTGTGGCGCGGGCGGCACGCACGATGTGCCGCTGGCGGTCCTCCGCTGTGCCGGTCATGTCGTCACCCGCCTTCCTGTGCCGTGTTGCCCGTTCGGGCCTTGTGGGGGAAGTTCTACAGCGGGTGGGTGGCGGTGACCAGGTCTGTTACGGGGGTGATAGTGACCGGCTGTGCCCGTTCGGGCGGGGTGCGCCCATGGGCTCGGGGGGTGCCGTCGTGTTGCGGGTGCGGGCCGGATGTGGCTGGTCGCGCAGTTCCCCGCGCCCCTGAATCGCCGCTGTCGCGGCAGATCCAGTGCCCATCGCCCATGCCCGAACAATGCTGCGGACGGGCCCGTTCGGCGCCCGTCCGCAGTGTGATCTAGACAAACTAGTACGGCCAGATCGGGGGGTCGGTCACGAAGGCGCCGCCGAGGTAGGCGTGTGCCTCGTTGCCGGGCTGGAGTTCGCCCTGCTCGGCGATCAGTTTCTCGGCGTAGGGCTCGGAGTCGTCCTGCGGGTCGTAGCCGAGCGCCCGCGCGGTGCCGAGGTCCCACCACAGGCGGGTGTTGGCGGAGGAGCCGTAGACGACGCTGTGGCCGACGTCCTCGGCGGTCAGGGCCGCGTGGAGGAGGCGGGCGCCGTCTGCGGGGCTCATCCAGATCGACAGCATCCGTACGGTCGTCGGCTCGGCGAAGCAGGAGCCGATGCGTACCGAGACGGTCTCCAGGCCGTGCTTGTCCCAGTAGAGCTGGGCCAGGTCCTCGCCGAACGACTTGGAGAGGCCGTAGAAGGTGTCGGGGCGGTGCGGGGTGGCGATGGGGATGAGGGGGTCGTCGCCCTGCGGCCGGGGCGTGAAGCCCACCGCGTGGTTGGAGGAGGCGAAGACGATCCGTCCGACGCCCTCCTCGCGCGCGGCCTCGTACAGGTTGTACGTGCCCTCGATGTTCGCCCTCAGGATCTTGTCGAAGGAGGACTCCAGGGAGATGCCCGCGAGGTGGACGATCGCGTCGACGCCCCGCACGGCCTCGCGCAGCGCCGCCCTGTCGGTGAGGTCCGCGGTGATCGCGTCCGGCTCGCCCTCGATGGGGAGCAGGTCGAACAGGCGCAGTTCGTAGCCGTACGACGGGAGCAGTTCCCGCATGAGGGTGCCGAGTCCGCCGGCGGCGCCGGTGAGCAGGACGGTGCGGGGAGCGGGCATTCTCGGGTCTCCTGGAGTCGGCAGAAGCAATCCGGCAGGCGCTATCACGGGCGCATTCATGTACAGCATTCACATTCATGGACACGCTAGGGATCGTGGACCGGCCCCGTCAAGTGTGGCGCCGAGCTGCGAAATCTGCCCCTGTGTTGCGGGTTTGCGCGCTTGACCACTCCCAATGGGGCCGATTAGCGTGGACGCGTTCAGAAATGTAGACGTGGATCAGAAACATGCACATGTGCATGTCTAGGGAGAGCCCGTGACGTCAGCCGCCCTGGCCGCCCGCCTCAGTATTCCGAGCGGGCCGCTGTTCTTCCCCGTCACCGCCTACGGCCCCGACGGCTCGCTCGACCTCGACGTCTACCGCGCCCATGTGCGCCGGGGGGTGGAGGCGGGGGCCGCGGCCGTCTTCGCCTGCTGCGGCACCGGCGAGTTCCACGCGCTGACCCCCGAGGAGTTCCAGGACTGCGTACGGGCGGCGGTGGAGGAGACGGCCGGGCGCGTGCCCGTGGTCGCGGGCGCCGGATACGGCACCGCACTCGCCGTACGCTACGCGCGTCTCGCCGAGGAGGCCGGGGCCGACGGGCTGCTCGCCATGCCGCCGTATCTGGTGGTGGCCGGGCAGCAGGGGCTGCTGCGCCACTACCGGGAGCTGGCCGCGTCCACCGCCCTGCCGGTCATCGTCTACCAGCGCGACAACGCCGTGTTCACCCCGGAGACCGTCGTCGGGCTGGCGCGCACCGAGGGGATCATCGGGCTCAAGGACGGGGTCGGTGACCTGGACCTGATGCAGCGGATCGTGAGCGCCGTACGCGCCGAGGTGCCCGGCGACTTCCTGTACTTCAACGGGCTGCCGACCGCCGAACTGACCGGGCTCGCCTACAAGGGCATCGGCGTCACCCTGTACTCGTCGGCCGTCTTCTGCTTCGCGCCCGAGATCGCGCTCGCCTTCCACAAGGCGCTCAACACCGGCGACGACGCGACCGTGAACCGGCTCGTGGACGGCTTCTACCGGCCGTTCGTCGAGCTGCGGGCGCTGGGGCGCGGATACGCCGTCTCGCTCGTCAAGGCGGGCGTACGGCAGGCCGGACTGGACGTCGGGGAGGTCAGGCCGCCGCTGCACGAGCCGAGCGAGGACCATGTGAAGCAGCTGGCCCGGCTCGTGGAGCGGGGTTACGCGTTGCTGGAGGCCGGGTCCGACACGGCTGTCACGGCAGGGGCCGAGTTCGAGGAGAGCGTGTGAAGGCGTCCGCGTTCGTCTATCCCTGGGACGTCAACGGCGATCCCGACGCCGCCCGGCGGATCGCCGCGCTCGGCGTGGAACAGGTGACGCTGGCCTCCGCGTACCACTCCACGCGCGCGTTGACCCCCCGCCACCCGCGCCACCGCATCGTCACCGCCGAGCACGCGGCCGTGCTGTACCCCACTGACGAGCGCTGGGCGGGCCGTGAGCTGCGGCCGTACGCGGCCGGGGCGTGGGCCCCCGGGGACGCGTACGGCGAGGCCGCCGCCGCACTCGCCGACGCGGGCCTCGACGTGCACACCTGGGTCGTCCTCGCGCACAACTCCCGGCTGGGCGCCGACCACCCCGACACCTCCGTGGTCAACGCCTACGGGGACCACTACCCGTGGGCGCCCTGCATCGCACAGCCCGCCACGCGCGCGTACCTCGTCGATCTGGCGGCAGAGGCGGCCGTACGCCCCGGAGCGCGCGGTACGGAGCTGGAGTCCCTGGGCTGGTACGGGCTCACGCATCTGCACGCCCACGACAAGACCGGCGCCGTCGCGCTCGGCGACGCCGGCCAGTATCTGATGGCGCTCTGCTTCTGCGCGTCCTGCCGGGCGGGGTACGGCGGCCAGGGCCTCGACCCCGACGAGCTGGCGACGGCCGTACGGGCCGCACTGGAGCCCCTGTGGCGGGGCGCGCCGTCCGATGAGGGGGACGCGGGGTGGGCGGGCGTCGAGAAGGCCCTCGGGGAGGAGAAGGCGGCCCTCACGCGCGCGTGGCGCGAGGAAACCGCCCGCACACTCCAGGAGGCGGCCATCACGGCCGTACGGGCTGCGGCTGCCGAGGGATTCCAGGTGCTGCTGCACGCGGACCCGGTGTCGTACCACGTCGGTGCGAACCCCGGTGTGGACCCCGCGCACATTCTGTCCCTCGCGGACGGTGTGGTGGTGCCCTGCACGGGCGGTGCGGGACTGCTGACCCCGTTCGCCGAACAGCGTCGCGCGGATGCCGTGCTGGCCGCCAACTTCGTTGTGGTGTCCGGGATGGGGGGCAGTCCGGGCACGCTCGCGGTGGACGCGGAGCGGGCGGTTGGGCTGGGGGCGACGGAGCTGCGGCTGTATCACGCGGGGTTGGCGTCGGACGGGGACTTGGGGTTGGTGCGGGAGGCGCTGGCGCGGGGCTGAATTTGGTTTCGCCCCCGCCGCCCTTACCCGTTCCCATCCCTGGGGGCTGCGCCCCCAGACCCCCCTTTCGGCCTGAACGGCCTCGTCCTCAAACGCCGGACGGGCTGGAGGGTGCGGGTCGGTCCTGTGATTTCTGGTTGGCTGGGGCAGGTCGGAACAGAGGTGCTGCGGTCAGGAGCAGGGCCAGGCCCAGCGTCGGCAACAGCGCCCGGTGGTCGACCTGTTCGACCAGTGCCGCGCTCACGGCCAGACCGATCGCCGTGGGCGCGAACATCAGGGTGTTGGCGGTCGCCGCCGTACGGCCGAGCAGCTCCTGCGGGGTCTCGCGCTGCACGGCGGTGAGGCCCGCGATCAGGACGCAGGGCAGGCCGATCCCGTTGGCCACGCCCGACGCGAGGACCGCGGGGTCGGCCGGGACCGCCCGCAGTGCCGTGGCGGCGGCGGTCAGGGCGATCCCGTACGCGGCGAACCGGCGCTCCCCGAGGCGCCGCAGCAGCGGGCCCGAGGCCAGACCGACCGTCACCGAGCCGACGCCCTGGAGGACGTACAGCGGACCGGCGTACGCGGGGGAGTGGCCGAGCCCCTCGACGACGGCGTAGAGGGTGGCGGCGCTCAGGCCCGACAGGAGCATCGTCGTGCCGCCCGCCAGGACGAGCGGGCGCAGGTGGTCGTGCCGCCACAGGAAGCGGGCGCCCTCGGCGGTGCCGGTTCCTGTACCGGTTCCTGTGGTCCGCGGGGCGGTCTCGCGGACGCGCAGACCGGCGTACAGGACGGTGGCCAGGACGAACGTGACCGCGTCCAGGAGGGCCACGCTCGGGCCGCCGTACGCCGCGTAGAGGCCCGCGCCGGCCAGTGGGGCGACCAGTTTCATGCCCTCGTTCGCCGTCATGCGCAGGCCGTTGAAGTCACCCAGGAGCGACTTGTCGACCGCCGTGGCGACCAGCGCCGCCTCGGCCGCGTCATGGACGACGCCCGCTGTGCCGTACACCAGCAGGACGGCGAAGAGGATCCACAGGCGGTCCGCGGAGTCGACCGCGAACAGGGTCAGCAGGAGGGCCGCGAGGGTCAGGTTCGTCCAGATCAGGAGCGGTTTGCGGCGGGTGCGGTCGGCGAGCGTGCCGAGGAGCGGGCCCGCCAGGCTCGGCGCCCACATCGCGAACAGACAGAGCGCGGCCAGGCCGTCCGAGCCGGTGAGGTCCTTGACCCAGATGCCGGACGCCAGCCACAGCGCCGACGTACCGAAGCCGGAGACCACGACTCCGGCGAGGTAGAGGCCCGCGTTGCGGTCGCGCAGGACACGGACAACGGACCAGGTTCGAGTCGTCATGCCTGGTCATCGTGGGGCTAAGGGGTGGGGGGAGGGATCGGGCAGGTGCCTTAGAAACGGAACGGACGGGGTGCGGATGTCATGCGCCGTCCTGGCTCTGCAGCGCGTCGAAGAGAGTGAGGAAGACCAGCAGGTTGGGGAAGCCGACCGCGGGGAGCACCATCCAGGGTTTCGGGTCGCCACGCCGATGGATCTGCAAGCCGCCGTGCTTCACGTCGATCCGCTCGACCTCGCGCCAGCCGAGCCGCCGGCCGTCCTTCCCGACGCCTCCCGCGTTGATGTCGACGAGGCCGCCGAAGTCCACGCGCTCACCCGCGTTGAGCCGGGCCGCGTCCTTCTTCACCCGCGAGTTGCTGAAGGCGTCGGTCAGCCCCTCGACGAACGCGAGGACGCCGGGGTACGTGTTGTCCACGACGATCAGGCCACCGGCCTCCGGTATCACCAGCAGCCGGTACTGCATATAGCTGCCGAACTGCTTGACCACCTTGATGTCCTGCCTGGCGACCATGTCGATCTCGTCCCAGCCGTACGCCTCAGGCTCCAGGTCGGCGACTTGACGCACGACGCCGTCCTCGTACCAGGCGACCCACGTCTTCGGCGGCCTGGCACGCAGCAGGAACCAGCAGGCGAGCCCCAGCGCGAGTGCCGCCATGGCCAGCATGGGCAGTCCGTAGTACCAAGTGCCGTCCTGGCGCTGGTTCTCGACAGCGATCGCGATGCCGAAGGCGAACGCGCCCAGGCCGACGAGCGACAGGGGAACGATCGCCGCCCATTCGCGACGCTTGGGGTCGTTCGCCACCAGACCCCCGAGAGTGCCGAGCCCAACTTCCTGCGCAGCTACCGCTATTGCTCTCGGTTCCATGGAACGTCCCCCTTGCCGTAATGGCTCAACGTGGCCCAAATTATGGATCACGGACGGTATTTCGGCCACTGGCCCGGATCGCACCGGTTGTCCGCAGGGGGAACGGAGTGGGGTGATGGTGCAAGTGGAGAACGACGGCACGCGGGCGATCTCCGCGTTGGCCGAGCTGTGGCTGGAATCGCTCTTCGACGATCCGGCGACCCGCGGCGGGCGTGATGTGATCTGCTCGCCCGCCGCTCTGTGGCTGGCACTGACGGCCTTGGAAGCCTGCGTGGACGGAGCCACTCGCGACGAACTGCGCGGAGTCCTCGGCCCGGTCGGTGCACAGGACGCGGCGGTCCGCGAACTCGGTCGCAACGACGTGTTCGTGACCGCGGCGAGGGTGCTGAGCCAGGTTCCGGCGCGGCCGGAATTCCACCCCCGCTCGTACGGCATCACGGTCGGGAGGCTCGGCCCCGACGGCCCGACTGGGCTCCACCGGTGGGCGCACGGCACGGACACCCCGCTCGGCCGGGTGCCGCGGTGTGCCGATCCCGCGCGTTGCGCCCTGCTCGTCAGCACGGTCGCGCTGGAGGCCGAGTGGGAGCGGCCCTTCGAGCCGTACTTCACGCGAGAGCTTCTGTTCACCGATGCGGGGGGAGCGGCTCACCCCGTGCCCGCCATGGTCGCGGAAGTGCCGGCCGAGGACGCCTGGACCCTCGTACGGCCGGGCGGCCGGGTCACGGTGGTCGAACTGCGGGCCCGTGCGGCGGGCGGGGGAGCGGTGCCCGCCGCGGGACCCGTCAGGGTGCGTTTCGCACTGGGTGAGAACCGGCGGGTCCCGCCCGCGCAGGTGCTGGCGGCGGCATGCGCCCCGGCTGCTCACGGGAAGGCGCTTCGTGGGAGTCGGGCCGGGGGACGCCCCGAGGCGGTGCTGCTGGAACTGCCACGTCTCCGGCTGTCCGGCGACATCGACGTGACGCCCCATCTGACCGCGCTGGGCGTGGAGCGCGTCTTCTCGGCGTCGGCCGAACTTCCCCGGATGTTCTCCGAGCCCGTCCACTGCGAACGCGTCGTCCAGAGCTGCGCCGTACGGTTCGGCGAGGAGGGCATGTCCTCCGGGACCGCGGCCGGCCCGGTCGAGGACCGGCCCTGGGCGAACCAGGCGAACCGGAACCACTTTGACGGCCCCGGACAACTGCTGCGGACGGTCTTGGTGCGCCTCGACCGGCCGTTCGCCGTCGCGGTGCTGGACGGGAGCGGGGTGATCCCCCTGCTCGGCGGTTACCAGGCCGGCCGTCCCGGGGGAGTGCGGTGACGTGTGCGGGGAGCGAGGTGAGTGCGGTGACGCCTGCGGGGGCGTGGGCGTGGGCGGCGGCCCCTGCCTGCACGGCCTTCCATTCCCCGTACGTCCGCCCGCACCGCCCCGTACGCTCCCCGCATGCCCCTGAGCCTCACCGTCCTCGGCACCGCCTCTCCGCATCCGGAGCCGGGACGCCCCTGCTCCGGCTATCTGCTGCGCGGCGGTGGCGCCGAGGTCTGGGTGGACGCCGGGCCCGGCACCTTCGCGGAGTTGCAACGGCACACCGACCCCGCCCGGCTCACCGCGATCTGGATCTCCCATCTGCACGCCGATCACAGCGCCGATCTGCTCGCCGCCGTGTACGGGTTCGCGTACGGCGGGCTCACCCCGCCCGCGCCCATTCCCGTCTACGCGCCGCGTTCCTGCGCCCTCCGCCTGGCCGGTTTCTTCGGGCGGGCCGACACCTCCTTCCTCAGCGGAATCCTCGACTTCAGACACCTGTACGACGGCCACACCGTCCGGCACTGGAACCTGCGCCTCACGACCCGCGCGGTCTCCCACGGCACCGAGGCGTACGGGCTGCGCGCAGAGTCGCAGGGCAAGGTGTTCGCGTACTCCGGTGACACCGGACCCTGTGACGCGCTCGCCGAACTCTCCCGGGGCGCCGACCTGTTCCTGTGCGAGGCCGACATCGACCGGCACGGCGATCGCGATGGCGAACAGGTGCATCTGACCCCCGAGGATGCCGGCGCGTACGCGAAGGGCGCCGCTTCGCTGCTCATCACCCACGTCGGGCCCACGCTCACCGTCGACGCGGCCACCGACCGCGCCGCAGCGGTCTTCGGCGGGCCCACCGACACCGCGTTCGAGGGCACGACCAAGATCATCTGATCGCGCTCCCTCTCGGCCCACTCTCGGCCCCCTCTCAACTCCCTCGCGGCTTCCTCTCTGCCCCCTCTGTCAACTTCCTTTGTCAGAAGCGTTGACGAAACACAGGGCCGCTCCTACCTTCAACCCGTCGTACTTCGTACGTCATATATGAGACGCGATATGTGAGATCTGACCCGAGAGGCGCGAATGACCTCTGTGCCCACGCCGATCCCGTCCCGCACGCAGTTCGTGCTGGAGGGGATCAAACACCGCATCCTCACCGGGCAGTTGACCCCGGGACAGGCCCTGGTCGAGACCGAACTCGCCGCACAGTTCGGGGTGTCGAAGACCCCGGTGCGCGAGGCGCTCAAGACGCTGGCCGGTACCGGGCTCGTCGTGATGAACCAGTACAAGGGCGTCACGGTGCGCATGGTGGACGCGGACATGGCGCGCGAGGTCTACGACGTACGGCTGCTCCTCGAGCCGGAGGCCCTCAAGCGTTCCGTGCGCAGAAAGGCCTCGCTCGATGCCGCGCGCGACGCGCTGACCCGGGCCGACCAGGCCACCGACACCGCCGAACGCTCCCTGGCCAACCGTGAGTTCCACCGCTCCCTCTACGTCCGGTGCGGCAATCCGCTGCTCGGCCGGATGCTCGACGAGGTGCGGGACCAGGCCGCCCTGGTCTCCGCCGTCGCCTGGGCCGCCAACCCCTCCTGGGAGCGGGAGGCCGACGAGCACCGGGAGATCCTGCGGCTCGCCCTCGACGGAGACGCCGACGGTGCGGCACGCGCCCTGCACGCCCATATCGAGTCGTTCGTGCAACGGGCTTTCCCCGCAGGGGAGTCCGAGGTCCAGCGAGAGGACGGTCAGGAATGAGCGGCGTGGCGTTCGAGACCCAACGGGCGGCCCTGGCCGACGTGGTGGCGATCCCGGTGACCCCGTTCGCCGAGGACGGCACCGTCGACCAGCCCGCCCACCGGGCCCTGCTGCGCCGACTTCTCGACGGAGGCATCAACACCCTTACGCCGAACGGCAATACGGGCGAGTTCTACACCCTGACCCCTGAAGAGCGGCTCCTCGTCACCGAGTTGACCGTCGACGAGGCCGGCGACCGCGCCGCGATCCTCGTCGGCGTGGGGCACGACGTGCCGACCGCCATTGCCGCCGCCCAGCACGCCCGGGCGGGCGGGGCCTCGATGGTGATGGTCCATCAGCCCATCCACCCCTACGTCTCGGAGGGCGGCTGGGTCGACTACCACCGGGCCATCGCCGAGGCCGTGCCCGACCTCGGAGTCGTTCCGTACATCCGCAACGCCTCCCTCAGTGGTCTGCGGCTCGCCGAACTCGCCGATGTCTGTCCCAACGTCATCGGGGTGAAGTACGCCGTTCCCGACGCCGCTCGATTCGCTTCCTTCGCGCGTGACGCCGGACTCGAACGCTTCGTCTGGGTCGCCGGGCTCGCCGAGCCCTACGCGCCCTCCTACTTCTCGGCCGGCGCCACCGGCTTCACCTCCGGGCTGGTGAACGTCGCCCCGGCCGTTTCGCTGAACATGATCGAAGCGCTTCGATCCGGCGACTACCCGGCCGCCATGAAGGTCTGGGAGCAGATCCGCCGCTTCGAGGAGCTGCGCGGCGCCAACGCCTCCGCGAACAACGTGACCGTCGTCAAGGAGGCCCTCGCCTCGCTGGGACTGTGCCGACGCGATGTCCGCCCGCCGAGCCGCGCGCTGCCCGAGGACGAACGCGCCGAGGTCGCCGCCATAGCCGCCGGGTGGTCCATATGACCGGGGACAGGGTGGACAGGGTGGACAGGGTCAAGAAGCGGCCGGAGGAGCTGAGAAGCCACCAGTGGTACGGGAGCGGTGTCTCGTCGGGGTTGCGCTCCTTCAGTCACCGCGCCCGTACCCGCCAGCTCGGCTACCTCCCCGAGGAGCACCTCGGCAAGCCCGTCATCGCGATTCTCAACACCTGGTCGGACATCAATCCCTGTCATGTACACCTCCGTGACCGGGCGCAGGCCGTCAAACGGGGCGTCTGGCAGGCGGGCGGATTCCCCCTGGAATTCCCGGTGTCGACTCTCAGCGAGACCTTTCAGAAGCCGACGCCCATGCTCTACCGCAACCTCCTCGCCATGGAGACCGAGGAGCTGTTGCGCTCGTACCCCGTCGACGGCGCCGTCCTGATGGGCGGCTGCGACAAGTCCACGCCCGCCCTCCTCATGGGGGCTGCGAGTGTCGACCTGCCCGCCGTCTTCGTGCCCGCCGGGCCCATGCTGCCGGGGCACTGGCGCAACGAGGTCCTCGGCTCCGGCACCGACATGTGGAAGTACTGGGACGACAAACGCGCCGGGCTCATCGGCGACTGCGAGATGACGGAGCTGGAGAGTGGGCTCGCCCGTTCGCCCGGTCACTGCATGACCATGGGTACGGCGTCCACGCTCACCGCCGCCGCCGAGGCCCTCGGGGTGACCGTGCCGGGGGCGTCCAGCATCCCCGCCGTCGACTCCGGGCACGACCGGATGGCCGCCGCCTCGGGCCTCAGGATCGTCGAACTGGTCCACCAGGACCGCAAGTTGAGCGACATCCTCACCGCCGACGCCTTCACCGACGCGGTCACCACCGTCCTCGGCCTCGGCGGCTCCACCAACGCCGTGATCCATCTGATCGCCATGGCGGGCCGGGCCGGCGTCCGGCTCACCCTGGACGACTTCGACCGCATCGCGCGGACCGTGCCGGTGCTGGCCAACGTACGGCCGGGCGGACAGACGTACCTCATGGAGGACTTCCACTTCGCCGGCGGCCTGCCCGGGTTCCTCTCCCGGATCACCGACCTGCTGCATCTGGACCGGCCGACCGTGTCGTACGACAGCATGCGCGAGCAGCTCGACGGGGTGCAGGTGCACAACGACGAGGTCATCCGGCGCCGGGACAACCCGGTCGCGAAGGAGGGCGGGGTCGCTGTGCTGCGCGGCAACCTGTGCCCCGACGGTGCCGTCATCAAGCACATCGCCGCCGAGCCACACCTGCTCAAGCACACCGGGTCCGCGGTCGTCTTCGACGACTACCGGACCATGCAACGCACCATCAACGACCCGGAGTTGGGCATCACCGCCGACACGGTGCTGGTGCTGCGCGGCTCCGGTCCCAAGGGCGGCCCGGGCATGCCCGAGTACGGGATGCTGCCCATCCCCGACCACCTCCTCAAGCAGGGGGTCCGGGACATGGTGCGGATCTCCGACGCCCGGATGAGCGGGACCAGTTACGGCACGTGCGTGCTCCACGTAGCACCCGAGTCGCATGTCGGCGGGCCGCTCGCGCTCGTCCGCACCGGGGACTCCATCACCCTCGACGTCGAGGGGCGGTCGCTCCAACTCAACGTGGACGACGAGGAGTTGGCGCGCAGGCGGGCGGAGTGGACGCCGCCGGCCGAACGGTACGAGCGCGGTTACGGGGCGCTCTACAACGAACAGATCACCCAGGCCGACACCGGCTGCGACTTCGAGTTCCTGGCCCGGCCGGGCAAGGTGCACGACCCCTACGCGGGCTGATCGCAAGCAGCACCACCTCGCACAGCGCGACCTCGTACAGCACGACCTCGCACAGCGCGATCCTGCACAGCACCACCTCGCACACCCCTGCACCAGGGGAAAGCGCTTCCCGTACGACGCACGCACGCACGATGCACGCACAACGCACGCACGACGTACCGAGAACGGAGAACAGTCATGGCCCAAGCCGCAGCCGTGGCGAAACCGCCAGCGCCACCCCGGCGGCGACGTGCCTCCGCGACGCCGCGCAGGCTCCCGTATCTGCTGATCGCGCCGGCCGCCCTGCTCATGCTGGGCTTCATCGCCTACCCGGTGATCAGCGTCTTCTACTACAGCCTGCAGCACTTCAACCCCACCAAGCCCTGGCGCAACGGCTTCGCGGGTTTCGACAACTTCACGCACGCCTTCACCGACGACCCCCAGTTCTGGGACACGCTGATCTTCAGCGGGAAGTGGGTCGTCGTCGAGGTCGGCCTGCAGCTGATGTTCGGTCTGGCGCTCGCGCTCATCGTCAACCAGACCTTCGTGGGGCGGTCGATCGGCCGCGCGCTGGTCTTCTCGCCCTGGGCCGTGTCGGGCGTACTGACCTCCGCGATCTGGGTGCTGCTCTACAACTCCCAGACAGGCATCACCCGTTACCTCGCCGATGCGGGCATCGGGACGTACGGCACGAGCTGGCTCTCGGACACCTCCACCGTGTTCCCGGCGGCGATCGTCGCCGACCTGTGGCGAGGCGTGCCCTTCTTCGCGATCCTCATCCTCGCCGACCTCCAGTCCGTGTCGAAGGACCTGTACGAGGCCGCCGAGGTCGACGGGGCCAGCCGGATCAAGCAGTTCTGGCACATCACGCTGCCGCACCTCAAGGACGCCATCGTCCTGTCCACGCTGCTGCGCGCGGTCTGGGAGTTCAACAACGTCGACCTGCTCTACACCCTCACCGGCGGCGGACCGGCCGGCGAGACCACGACACTCCCGCTCTACATCGCCAACACCAGCGTCGACGCCCACAACTTCGGCTACGCCTCCGCCCTGACCACGGTCGCGTTCGTGATCCTGTTCTTCTTCTCGATCGTCTACCTGCGGCTGAGCAAGTTCGGAGGGGAGAACAAGTGATCACCAAGGAAGCCACCGTGATCGTGCCCACGCCCGTGGACGACATCCCCGAGCCGCCGCGCCCGCACAGGAAGCAGCGCCGCGCCTGGGACGAGGCCCCGCGCTGGCAGATCTACCTCCCCCTCGGCATCTACCTCGTCTTCACCCTCATCCCTTTCTACTGGATCCTCCTCTTCGCCCTGCGCCCCGCCGGTTCGACGTCACTCGTCCCCTGGCCGATGACCCTCGACCACTTCGAGAAGGTGTGGACCGAGCGGGCCTTCGGCACGTACTTCGAGAACAGCATCCTCGTCGGCGTCGCCACGCTGGTGATGACGACGCTCGTCGCCCTCGCCGGCGGCTACGCCCTCGCCCGCTTCGACTTCAAGGTCAAGCGCGCGTTCATGCTGGCCCTGCTCTGCTCCCAATTCGTGCCGGGCGCACTGCTGTTGGTGCCGCTGTTCCAGATCTTCGCCGAACTCCAGATGATCAACTCGCTGGGCAGCGTCATCATCGCCGAGACGGTCTTCCAGCTCCCGCTGTCGATGATCCTCATCAGCGGCTTCATCAAGAACGTGCCGTACTCGCTGGAGGAGGCCGCCTGGGTCGACGGCTGCAACCGGTTCACCGCGTTCCGGGTCGTCGTACTCCCGTTGCTGCGGCCCGGGTTGATCGCCGTCGGTTCCTTCGCCTTCGTGCACTCCTGGAACCACTTCCTGTTCGCCCTGATGTTCCTCAGCGACCAGGGCAAGCAGACCATCCCGGTCGGCCTCAACACCCTGATGAGCGCGGACAGCGTCGACCTGGGCGCCCTCGCGGCGGGCGGCATCATCGCCGCCGTACCCGTGGTGATCGTCTTCGCCTTCATCCAGAAGTGGCTGATCACCGGCTTCAGCGCGGGGGCGGTGAAGGGATGAGACGCCTTCTTCAAGTCACGTCCGTAGTCGCCCTGTTGGGTGCGGTGCTCAGTACGCCCGCCGGTGCCGACGCCCGTGACCTCGGCCGCGACACCCTCCCCGCGAACGACGGCTGGGCCGCCGCCGACGGTGGTACGACTGGCGGTGCGGCTGCCGACGACGCGCACGTGTTCACCGTACGCAGCCGCAGCGAACTCGTCCGCGCCCTCGACGGCGGCAGCGCCACCCCGAAGATCATCCGTGTTGTGGGTGCCATTGATGCCAACACCGCCGACGACGGCGGGAAGTTGGGCTGCGGGGACTACGCGGACGGGACCGGGTACAGCGTGCGGAAGTACCTCGCCGCGTACGATCCGCGCACCTGGGGTTCCGCCAAACCGAGCGGGGCGCAGGAGGAGGCCCGGCAGGTCGCGGCGGGGCGGCAGGCCGAGCGGGTCGTGCTGGCCGTCGGGTCCAACACGACCATCGTCGGGCTCGGTTCGAGTGCCGTCCTCAAGGGTGCGAGCCTCCAGGTCAAGAACGCGGACAACGTGATCGTCCGCAACCTCGAACTCCGCGACGCCTACGACTGCTTCCCCGTCTGGCAGCCCAACTCCGGTGGTCTGGGCGACTGGAAGACGGCGTACGACACCATCTGGCTGAACGGCGCCACCCATGTCTGGGTCGACCACGTCACCGCCTCAGACAAGGGGCACGCCGACGCCGACGAGCCCACCCACTTCGCCCGCAACTACCTGCGCCACGACGGCCTGTTGGACATCACCAACGGCTCCGACCTGGTCACCGTCTCCTGGAGCCGGTTCGCCGACCACGACAAGGCGATGCTCATCGGCAGCGGGGACACGGCCACCGGCGACCGTGGGAAGCTCCGCGTCACCCTGCACCACAACGAGTTCCGTTCGGTCACGCAGCGCGCCCCGCGCGTCCGCTTCGGGCAGGTGCACGTCTACAACAACCGCTATCTGATCGACCACGGCGACGACTACCGCTACTCGCTCGGCGTCTCCACCGAGTCCGCCGTGTATGCCGAGAACAACGCCTTCACCACCCCGGGGCACGTCGAGGCCGCCGACCTGGTCAAGAGCTGGAACGGCAGCGCCCTGCACCAGACCGGCACCCTCTTCAACGGCTTCCCCGTCGATCTTCTGACCATCTACAACGCCTACAACTCGGGCAGCGAGCGCGACCTCACGGCCGACGTCGGCTGGACGCCTACCCTGCACACAAAGATCGACAGCGCCGACACGGCCGACCGAGAGGTGGCACGCGGCGCGGGCGCAGGGAGGCTTACATGAACACGACACGGCTGACCGTATCGACGGCTGCTTCGTCGCAGGCCGCACCGGTTCCGGTACCGGTTCCGGTGGTGCTCGCGGGAGCGCGCGGGCACGGCCACTGGCATCTCGCGAACATCCGCCGGCTCCAGGACAAGGGCCTCGTACGGCTGGCAGGCGTCTGCGAGCTGACCCCGCTGACCGACGAGGAGCTGGACGGCCTCGGCACGCCCGAGCAGTCCGCCGACTTCGGTGCGCTCCTCGACTCCACCGGCGCCGCCATCGCCGTGATCTGCACGCCGATCCCCACCCACACCGACCTCGCGCTCATCGCCGCCGCCAAGGGCGTGCACCTGCTCCTTGAGAAGCCGCCGGCGCCGTCGTACGCGGAGTTCCGCCGGATGGCCGACGGGGTCGCGGCGGCCGGGGTCGCCTGCCAGATCGGGTTCCAGTCGCTGGGCTCGCACGCCCTGCCCGCGATCCGGGAAATGGTCGCCGAGGGCGCCATCGGCACGGTGACCGGCGTCGGCGGGGCGGGCGCATGGGCGCGCGACGAGGCGTACTACCGGCGCGCGCCCTGGGCGGGCAAGCGCAGGCTGAACGGCGTGGACGTCATCGACGGCGCCCTCACCAACCCGCTCGCGCACGCCGTCGCCACCGGGCTCGCCCTCGGCGGCAGCACCCGCGCCGAGGACGTCACCGGCATCGAGACCGAGCTGCTGCGCGCCAACGACATCGAGTCCGACGACACCTCGTGCGTCCGCGTCAGCACGGCGAACGGCGTCCCGGTCACCGTCGCCGCCACCCTGTGCGCCGAACACCCGGGCGACCCGTACGTCCTCGTGCACGGCACCAGCGGCCGGATCACCTTCTGGTACAAGCAGGACCGCGTGCTCCTCCAGCGCTCGGGCCACGGCCCGGAGGAGTACGAGTACGGCAGCACCGACCTGCTGGAGAACCTCGTCGACCATCTCACCGAGGGCGCCGAGCTGCTCGTCGAGCCCGACGTGACGGGCGCTTTCATGCGGGTCGTCGAGGCGATCCGGCAGGCCCCCGACCCGGCCGAACTCCCGTCGGACGCCTGGGAGTTCGCGCCCGGTGCGGACGGGAGCGTGCGCCGCCGGGTGGTCACCGGCATCGACGGACTCGTCGCTGCCGCCGCCGACACCCTCTCCCTCTACTCCGAGCTGGGCGCCCCCTGGGCACCCCCGAAAGAGGTGAGCACCTGATGACCCAGCTGAACCAGATGCCCAACGAGTCGCTGGTCCTGCGGGCCGCCGGCCGCCCGGTCGGCCGCTACACCGGCCGGCCGGAGCTGCCGCTCCGCCACGCGCCCCGCCCGTATCTGCACCCCGTCACCACCCTGGCCGGCACCGCGGTCACGGAACTCAGCCCCGCCGACCACACCCACCACCTCGGCGTCGGTGTCGCCATACCCGACGTCGAGGGGCACAACTTCTGGGGCGGGCGCACCTATGTACGCGACCAGGGCCCGACCGAGCTGGACAACCACGGCGCACAGCGGCACATCGCCTACCAGCTCCGCGACCCCGACGGCTTCGTCGAGGAACTGCGCTGGATGGTCGGCGGCGGTGAACTGCTGCGCGAGCGCCGTACGGTCGCCGCCACCGAACTGACCAGCGCCGCCTGGGCGTTGGACTTCACCTTCTCCCTCACCAACACCACCTCCGCCCCGCTCTCCATCGGTAGCCCGGCGACGAACGGCCGCCCGGGAGCGGCCTACGGCGGCTTCTTCTGGCGGGCGCGGAAGGAGGCCACGGCCCCCGACGTCTTCACGGCCTCGACGGAGGGCGAGTCGGCGGTCCACGGCATCCGCGCCGACTGGCTCGCCCTGGCCGGCGCCACCTGGACGCTCGTCTTCGCCGGGGCCACCGAACAGACGCGCCGCGACCCGTGGTTCGTCCGCGCGGAGGAGTACCCGGGGGTCGGCTCGTCCCTCGCGTCCGACGAACGGCTGCCGATCGGGCCGGGCGAAACCGCCGTACGCCGGATCGTCACCGTCGTCGCCGACGGGCGGCTCGACCGGGGCGAGGCCGCGGCTCTCGTACGCAAGGCGGTGAGCCCGTGATCACCGGTGCCGATCTGGGCGACGGAACCTACCGCAACCCGGTCCTGAACGCCGACTGGTCCGACCCGGACGTCGTCCGCGTCGGCGACGACTTCTACCTCACGGCCTCCAGCTTCGGCCGGGCGCCCGGCCTGCCCCTCCTGCACTCCCGGGACCTCGTCAACTGGACCCTCGTCGGCCATGCCCTCGAACGCCTGCGACCGGCCGACGAGTTCAGGGTCCCGCGCCACGACTGCGGTGTCTGGGCACCCTCGTTGAGGTACCACGACGACCGCTTCTGGATCTTCTGGGGCGACCCCGACCACGGCATCTTCCAGGTCAACTCCCCGGAGATACGCGGACCTTGGACCCTCCCGCACCTCGTCAAGGAGGGCAAGGGACTCATCGACGCGTGTCCGCTGTGGGACGAGGAGACCGGCGAGGCGTATCTCGTGCACGCCTGGGCCAAGTCCCGGTCGGGCGTGAAGAACCGGCTCACCGGCCACCGAATGCACCCCGAGGGCACGGGAGTTCTGGACGAGGGCAAGGTGATCGTCGACGGCGACCGCATCCCCGGCTGGTTCACCATCGAGGGCCCCAAGCTCTACCGGCACGACGGCTGGTTCTGGATCCTGGCGCCCGCCGGGGGAGTGGAGACCGGCTGGCAGGGCGCCTTACGCTCCCGCGACTTCTTCGGACCGTACGAGGAGCGGATCGTCCTGGAGCAGGGGGACACCGACGTCAACGGACCCCACCAGGGCGGCTGGGTGCGCACGCCGACCGGCGAGGACTGGTTCCTCCACTTCCAGCAGCGCGGCCCGTACGGCCGGGTCGTGCACCTCCAGCCGATGCGCTGGGACAGCGCGGATGACGGCTGGCCTGTCGTGGGTGATTCCGGCAGCCCCGTCGCCGTACACCGCAAGCCCGATCTGCCCGTGCAGCCGCCCGCCGCGCCCGCCACCGACGACGACTTCCCCGGCGGACGGTACGGCCGCCAGTGGCAGTGGACGGCCAATCCGCAGGACGGCTGGGCCACCCAGCACTCGGGCGACGGGCTGAGACTGAGCTGCGTACGCCGGTCCGACGCCCACGACCTGCGGAAACTCCCGAACGTCCTCACCCAGCGGCTGCCCGGCATCGAGTGTGTCGTCGAGGTGGAGCTACGGCTCGACAGCGAGGAGCCGGGGGCCCGGGCCGGGCTCGCCGTGCTGGGGGACTCCTTCGGCTGGATCGGCCTGGAACGGGCGGACGACGGGACGGTCCGGCTCGTCCACCGGTTCGCGGAGTCGGTCGCCGAGCGCGAGCGGGACGCCGACCGGCCGAGGGTGGCTCCGGAAGGGCGGGTCCGGCTGCGGATCGCGATCGGGGCGGGGGCGCGCTGCCGGTTCTCGTACGACCTCGGGGACGGGGCTGGGGGCGGGGACGGCTGGGAGTCGTCCGGGCCGGTGTTCGCGGCGACCCCCTGGCGCTGGGTCGGCGCCCTGCTCGGGCTGTTCGCGGTCGCGCCCGTCGGCGGGGGACATGCCGGCGCGGCCACGTTCACGCGGTTCAGGGTGGTTCCGACTTCTTGACTCCTTTGTAACTCGCCTTATTCGTATGCCTGTTGGGAGCCGCAATGACGCACTTCCCTAGCAAGCGCTTGCCCGGCGTGTGGAGAACCTTGGCCGCGGTCGTGGGCCTGCTGGCCGCCCTTGTCGTGGGGGTGGCCGGAGAGACACAGGCCGCCGCCTCCAACTCGGCGCCCGTCACTCCCCGTTGGACAGATCAGCCGCACGGCTTCGCCTCACTCGACGGTGGCACCTCCGGCGGCGCGGGCGGCAAGGTCGTGACGGTCACCGACCAGGCCTCGCTGGTGAGGTACGCGGCGGCCGAGGAGCCGTACGTCATCCGGGTCGCGGGCTCGATCGCCGTGGCGCCCTTCGGAGCGGACGTCGTCGTCGCCTCGGACAAGACGATCATCGGCGTCGGCGACACCGGTGAGATCGTCCACGGAGAGCTGCACCTCAACCCCGGTACCAGCAACGTCATCATCCGCAATCTGACGATCCGTGACTCGTACGTCGAGGGCGACTGGGACGGCAAGACGACCGACTTCGACGCCATCCAGATGGACACCGTCGACCACGTCTGGATCGACCACAACCGCTTCACGCACATGGGCGACGGGCTGCTCGACATCCGCAAGGACAGCCAGTACATCACCGTCTCCAACAATCAGTTCGCCAACCACAACAAGGCGTTCGGCATCGGCTGGACGTCGAACGTGCTGACGCAGATCACCATCGACCACAACTGGTTCACGGGCACGAAGCAGCGCAACCCGTCCGCCGACAACTGCGCCTACGCGCACCTCTACAACAACTACGTGTCGGCGCAGGTCACCGACGGCGATCCCGTCTGGACGTACGGCAACTGGTCGCGCGGCAGGACCAAGATGGTCATCGAGAACAGCTACTACGACGGGGTCCAGCACCCCTACCAGGCCGACGCCACCGCCGAGTTGGTGCAGCGCGGGTCGATCCTGAAGAACGTCAGCGGACGCCAGGATGCCTGGGGCACCGCCTTCGAGCCGCGCGACTTCTACGCCTACCGTCTTGACCCGGCCGCCGCCGTACCCGCGCTGGTCAAGCGCTTCTCCGGGCCGCAGCGGCGGATCGGCGACGCGGTGACTCTCCACGTTCCCGCCGACTACCCGACCGTCCAGGCCGCCGTCGACGCCGTGCCCGACGGGAACACGGGCCCGGTCACCATCGCCGTCGCGCCGGGCACGTACCGCGCGAAGGTCCTCATCCCGGCAGGCAAGCCGAACATCCTGCTCCAAGGGACGGGTCGCAGTCGCTCCGACACCGTCATCGTCTACGACACGCCTGCCGCGTACGGCGGTTCGACGGGGAGTGCGACGGTCCGGATCGCCGCGAACGACGTCACCGCCCGCAACCTCACCTTCAGCAACGACTTCGACGAGGCCGCGGTCGAGCTGAACGGCGAGCAGGCCCTGGCCATGAAGACGACCGGCGACCGGATCGTCTTCGACAACACCGCCTTCCTCGGCAACCAGGACACCCTGATGACCGACAGCCCCAAGCTGGACGTGATCAGCCGGGTCTATGTCCGCGACTCGTACATCGAGGGCGACGTCGACTTCATCTACGGGCGCGCGACGACCGTCATCGAGCGGTCGGTGATCCGCGCGCTGAGCAGGGGCTCCGCCACCAACAACGGCTACATCACGGCCGCTTCGACCTGGACGGGCAATCCGTACGGGTTCCTGATCACCCGCTCCAAGGTCGTGAGCGACGCGCCTGCCGACTCCTTCCATCTCGGCCGGCCCTGGCACCCGGGCGGTGAGCCGAACGCCGTGGCCCAAGTCCTGTTCCGGGACACCGAGTTGCCCGCCGCGGTCAAGGCCTCGCCGTGGACCGACATGAGCGGCTTCTCGTGGCGCGATGCGCGCTTCGCCGAGTACCGGTCGTACGGGCCCGGTGCGCAAGTGACGGTCGATCGGCCGCAGTTGAGCGCGAGCGACGCCGCTTCGCTCACTGTCGCCGACTATCTGCGCGGTACCGATGGCTGGGCTCCGTACGCCCGCCGCTGACCCCCCCCCACAACTTCACAGTTCCGTCTGACCCAGAAGAGATCCAGAAGTGATCCAGAAGAGAGAGTGCCGACCAATGAAGATCAGCATCCGCAGAAGCAGGCGCGCGGCCATCGCGGTCGCCCTGGGATCCGTGCTCGCGCTGACCGCCACCGCCTGCGGCGACGACGGCAGCGGAGCGGGCGGGGACAAGGGCAACGAGGGCTCGGGCAAGGGCGAGATCACCTTCTGGGACAACAACGGCGGTGTGCGAACCGACGTCTGGAAGGAGATCATCGCCGACTTCGAGTCGGCCAACCCCGACATCAAGGTCAAGTACGTCGGGATACCGTCCGAGAGCATCCAGTCCAAGTACGACACCGCGATCCAGGGCGGTGGCCTGCCCGACGTCGGCGGGGTCGGCGCGGCCATGCTCGCCGGTATCGCCGCCCAGAACGCCCTGGAGCCGCTGGACGACCGGCTCGCGAGCAGTTCGCTGAACGGCAAGCTGACCCCGGGCATGATCGACAGCGTGCGCAGTGCGGGCGGCGGCGACGAGCTGTTCACCGTCCCGACCTCCGCGAACAACGGCACGCTCTGGTACCGCACCGACCTGTTCGAGGCGGCGAAGCTGGAGGCGCCGACGACCTGGTCGAAGTTCTACGCCGCCGCCGACAAGCTCACCGACGCGGACAAGAACAAGTTCGGTTACACCATTCGCGGCGGTGAGGGGTCGATCGCCCAGGCGCTCGACGCGATGTACGGGCAGTCAGGCATCACGTCCTTCTGGAACGCCGAGAAAACCACCGTCAACGATCCGAAGAACGTGGCGGCGCTGGAGAAGTACGCCGCGCTGTACAAGGAGGACACTCCGTCCGCCGACGTCAACAACGACTTCAAGAAGATGGTCGCCCAGTGGGACAGCGGCGACATCGGCATGCTGAGCCACAACCTCGGTTCCTATCAGGACCACCTGAAGGCGCTGGACGGCAAGTTCCGGGGAATTCCGAACCCGACGCAGGACGACGGGACGCGGGTCCAGGTCTCCAACCCCGTTGACGGGCTTGGTCTGTTCAAGTCCAGCAAGAACAAGACGGCCTCGTGGAAGTTCATCGAGTTCGCGGTCTCGCACGCGTCGAACAGCAAGTGGAACGAGTCGGCCGGCGCCATTCCGTCCAACACGGAGGCGGCGAAGGATCCGTGGATCCAGTCCGCCGAGGCGACGAAGCTGGCGGCTGAGTCGTTGAACAGCGGCACGATCAAGATCGTGCAGTTGCCGTACTACCTGCCTGACTGGAACACGATCTCGAAGGCGGACAATGAGCCGAACTTCCAGAAGGTGTTGTTGAAGAAGATGAGTGCGAAGGAATTCTTGGACACGTTGGCTGATCAGCTGAACGCTGCGCAGGCTGAGTGGAACGAGCAGATGGGCTAGGGATCGTTCTTGTTCGTTGCTGGCTGCGGGCTCGTCGTGGCTGGTTGCGCAGTTCCCCGCGCCCCTGAAAGCAAAAGACGGGGCGCGGGGGTTCCATCCCCTCCTTGAAAGGCACATGGTCGTGTCTCTTAGCCGTCGACAAGTCACCTCCGCCGCTCTTGCCGCCGTGCCTGTGGCTGCTCCTTCCTTGAGGAGTTCTCCACGTGTACGCACCCTCTACATCGCCGGGGATTCCACCGCCGCCCAGAAATATGCTGATGCCGCGCCCGAGACCGGGTGGGGAATGGCGCTGCCCTTCTTTCTTGGGAAGGGGATCGGTGTTGCCAATCATGCGGTGAACGGGCGTAGTTCGAAGAGTTTCTTCGATGAAGGGCGGCTTGACGCCATTCTCGATGTCATCGCACCCGGTGACTTCCTGCTCATTCAGTTCGGGCACAACGACGAGAAGATCGCCGATCCCGTGCGGTACACCGAGCCCTGGACGACGTACCAGGACTATCTGCGGCTGTACGTCGACGGGGCGCGGGCCCGTGGGGCGCGGCCGGTGCTCGCCACCTCCGTCGAGCGGAGAAAGTTCGACGCGGGCGGCAACGCGCTGCCGACCCACGGCGACTACCCGGCGGCGATGCGGGCGCTCGCCGAGGAGGAGCACGTGGCGCTGCTCGACATCCAGGCGCTGTCGATCGCGCTCTGGCAGGAGTTGGGGGTCGAGGAGACGAAGAAGTACTTCAACTGGACCGAGATTGAGCAGGACAACACGCACTTCAATCCGCCGGGTGCCATCGCCGTGGCCCGGCTCGTCGCCGCCGGGCTGGTACGGCGTCGGGTGCTGGCGCACCGGGACGTGCGCCGCCTCGACGACGTGATCCCGGAGTCCTGGATCACCTGGCCCCCCGCCGCTGCTTGACCCGCTCAATCCGCTCAATCCGCTTCCCGGACCTCCCCCCATCACTTCCTCATCACTTCCTCCTGAAGGAGAGCCGCATCATGAACGTTCGTGGGTGTCATGATCATGCCAGCAAGAGGGTTGCTGTCCTGCTCGGCTGCACCGCCCTCGTCCTGACCGTCACCGGACCCGTCGCCGCCCAGGCCGCCGCCCCCGCCCGTGACCTCGGCCGGCAGACCCTCGCCGCCGGTGACGGCTGGGGCTCCGACGCCGGCGGTACGACCGGCGGTTCGGCCGCCGACGCCGAGCACGTCTACACCGTCACCACCTGGGCGGAGTTCAAGGCCGCGCTGAAGGACGGCGGCAGCGCACCCAAGATCATCAAGGTGAAGGGCATGATCGACGCCGTGTCCGAGGGCTGCGAGGCCTTCGTCACCGGCGGGTACGACCTCCAGCAGTACCTGAAGGACTACGACCCGGCCGTCTGGGGCAACGACGAGGTCGCCAGCGGGCCGCAGGAGGACGCGCGGGTCGCGTCCGCCGCCAAGCAGGACTCCGAGATCAAGGCCAACATCCCGAGCAACACCACCATCGTCGGCGTCGGCAGGAACTCCGGCATCCTCGGCGGCAGCCTCCAGATCAAAGCCGTCTCGAACGTCATCCTGCGCAACCTCACCATCGAGGCCCCGCTCGACTGCTTCCCGAAGTGGGACCCGACGGACGACAACAACACCGGCAACTGGAACTCCGAGTACGACGCCGTGGTCGTCTACGGCACCGACCACGTCTGGATCGACCACAACACCCTCAGCGACGGCCGCTACCCCGACAGCGAGCGGCCGAGCTACTTCGGCAAGGTCTTCCAGCAGCACGACGGGCTCACCGACATCGTGCGCGGCGCCAACTACGTGACCGTGTCCTGGAATTCGTTCAAGGACCACGACAAGAACATGCTGATCGGGAACAGCGACAGCACCGCGACCACCGACGCGGGCAAGCTCAAGGTCACCATGCACCACAACGAGTTCGACGGGATCCTCCAGCGCTCCCCGCGCGTGCGGTTCGGGCAGGTCGACGTCTACAACAACCACTACGTGGTGGCCGAGGAACAGGCGTCCGACTACTACCTCTTCGGCGTCGGCATCTCGTCCCAGCTGTACGCCAGCGACAACGCGATCTCGCTGCCGGCCGGCGCCAAGGTCGGCAAGGTGCTGAAGAAGTGGAACGAGTCCCCGCTCACCGCCGAGAACAACTACGTCAACGGCATGCAGACCGACCTGATCGCCGTCCACAACGCCGAGATCCCCGCCGAGACCCTCCAGTCGGGCGCGGGCTGGACGCCCACCCTCCGCACGAAGGTCGACTCACCGCGAACCGTGCCGTACGTCGTCAGCCGGGGTGCGGGCGCGGGCAAGGACTGCTGACCATGGCCGGCCCTCAACTGCCGCTCAGCAGACGCTCGTTCGTCGTCGCGAGCACTGGGGTCGCACTGGCCTCGGTCCTCGCGACCCCCGCCCGCGCGGCCGGCCGCACCCGCTTCGGCCGCTACGGCTCCCCGTCCCGCCGCCTCACCGCGCAGACCCTGTACGTCGACGCGGCAGGCACCGGCGACTTCACCACCGTCCAGGCCGCCGTTACGGCCGTGAGCGGCACCGGATTCACGCTGGTCGTCGCGCCCGGCGTCTACCGCGAGACCGTCGCCGTCGACGTCACCCGTACGGAACTGACCTGGATCGGCGCCTCCGAGAACCCGCGCGATGTCGTCATCGTCTACGACAACGCGGCCGGGACGCCGAAGCCCGGCGGCGGTACGTACGGCACCACCGGGTCCGCCACCACCCTCGTCCAGGCCGACGGTTTCACGGCCCGCTGGATCACCTTCGCCAACGACTGGCTGCGCGCCGACCATCCGGGATTCACCGGGACCCAGGCCGTCGCCATCAAGGTGCAGGGCGACCGTTCGGCGTTCCACCACTGCCGGTTCCTCGGCCACCAGGACACCCTGTACGCCGACTCGATGAACCGTGACGCGTACGCCCGCCAGTACTTCGCGCACTGCTACGCCGAAGGAGACGTCGACTTCGTCTTCGGCCGGGCCACCGCCGTGTACGAGCACTGCCACTTCCGCACCCTGAACCGCACCGACCTCACCGGCGCCCCCTACGGCTTCGTCCTCGCACCCTCCACCGTCGGCACCAACCCCCGCGGCTACCTGGTCACCGACAGCCGTGTGACGAGCGAATCCCCGGACGCCTACTACAAGTTGGCCCGCCCCTGGGTCCCCAGCTCCGACACCACCGCCCGTCCGATGCTCACCGTCCGGAACACCCACCTCGGCCCCGGCATCGACGCGGTCGCGCCCTACACCAACATGTCGGACACCTACCCGTGGCAGGCCCAGCGCTTCGCCGAGTACCGGAACACCGGTCCGGGCGCGGTGATCTCGGTACCGGAGAACCGGCCCCAACTCACCCCTGCCGAAGCCCAGTCGGCGACCCGCGAGGCCTACCTGGGCGACTGGACGCCGTGGCAGGGGCGGTGGTGCTGAGATGCGCCGACGTGCTCTGCTCACCGGATTCGCCGGAGGACTGATCGCCAGTGGTACGGCACCCGCGTTCGCGTCCGCCGCCCGCCGTGTCCTGCACGTCCGCCCCGGCGGGTCGGTCCAGGCGGCGGTGGACACGGTGGTGGCGAGGGGCGGAACCGGCTGGACGGTCGTCGTCCACCCGGGGACCTACCGCGAAGTCGTCAACATCCCCGCCCAGGCAGCCGAGTTGACCGTGCGCGGCGTCACCCCCGACCCGCGCGACACCGTCATCGTGTACGACAACGCCAACGGCACCCAGAAACCCGACGGTTCGGGCACCTACGGCACCGCCGGCTCCGCCACCTTCACCTCGGCGGCGCCCGGCCTGACCGTACGCGACCTGACCCTCGCCAACGACTGGCTGCGCGCCGACCACCCCGAGATCACCGGAACGCAGGCCGTCGCGGCCTATGTCACGGGCGACCGAACGCAGTTCACGCGCGTCCGGCTCCTCGCCCACCAGGACACCCTGTTCGCGGACACGACGGCACTGACCGCCTTCGACCGGCACTACTACCGCGACTGCTACATCGAGGGCGACGTCGACTTCGTCTTCGGACGGGCGCGGGCCGTCTTCGAGCACTGCCACTTCCACACCCTCGACCGGGACGTCGCCTTCAAGCCCGAGGGCATGGTCTTCGCCCCCGCCACGGCCCGCGCCAACCCGTACGGCTTCCTGGCCCTGCGCGGCCTGGTGACCTCGGGCGCGGAGGACGGCGCGTACAAGATCGCCCGGCCCTGGGTGCCGTCGTACGAGACAACCGCCTGGCCCTCGCTGGTCGTTCGGGACACCTGGCTCGGTCCGGGCATCGACGCGGTGACCCCGTACATCAACATGCGGGACGCCTACCCCTGGCAGACCATGCGCTTTCACGAGTACGGCAACTCCGGTCCGGGCGCGGTGATTTCGGTGCCCGAGAACCGGCCGCAACTGTCCGCCGCCGAGGCAGACGAACATACGCGGCGGACGTATCTCGGGGACTGGTGCCCCTAGCCACCCCACCTGCACAGGACGACGTCCTCACATGGCCGGACGCCGTCAGCTGTCCCCAACTCCCCTCCCGTTACGACGAAAGGACCCGCACGTCATGCGTCGTATCACTCGTTCCACCGGCGTCAAAAGCTCGCTCACCGCTCTCGCCGTCGCTACCGCCGGTGTCGGTCTCGCGGTGCTCCCCACCCCCGCCCAGGCCGCGACCGTGGTCGTCGACACTTCCGCCGAGCTGAGCAGTGCCATCTCCGGTGCGACCGCCGGGACCGTCATCCAGGTGCGCGCCGGGACGTACTACCCGACGGCCACCCTCCAGTCGACGGCCAACGGCACCTCCGCCAGCCGGATCTACCTCCAGCCGTACGGCTCGGAGACCGTCAAGATCGACGGGTCGAACCTGCCCGACGGCGACTGGATCTTCAAGCTGACCGCCGACTACTGGACCGTCTCCAACATCACCTTCCAGAACTCCCCGGACAGCGCGGTCGTCTGCCAGTCCTGCGCGTCGACGGTCTGGAGCAACATCAAGACCATCAACGGCGGCGACTCCGGCTTCACCCTCACCGGCGACAGCACCACCAACAACACGGTCAGGAACATCGACTCGTACGGCCACTACGACCCCGCCAACCACGGTGAGAACGCCGACGGCATCGCCGTGAAGTACGGCTCCGGCACCGGCAACCTCATCACCGGAGCCCGCCTCTACAACAACTCGGACGACGGGCTGGACTTCTGGTCCTTCTCGTCGCCCGTCACCGTCGAGCACACCTGGGCGATGGGCAACGGCAGGAACCGCTGGTCCGACTCGGCGTTCGCGGGCGACGGCAACGGCTACAAGCTGGGCGGGGACGGTGAGGTGGTCGCGCACGTCATCAACAACTCGGCCGCCTGGGACAACGCGGGCAACGGCTTCACTGAGAACAGCAACACCGGCGCCATCGTCATCAACCGCACCACCGCCTACGCCAACGCCAAGTGGGGCTACTACTTCGCCACCGGCGCGGCCAGGCTCGGCAAGAACCTCGCCGTCAGCAACACTTCGGGCTCGGTGAGCAAGGGCTCGTCGGTCGTCTCGGCCGGCAACAACTGGGACTCGGGGATATCGACCCCGTCCTTCGTGTCCACGAACGCGTCGACCACGTACAACTCCCGTGCGACGGACGGCACGTTGCCCGCGACGACGTTCCTCACGACGGGCAGCTCCACGATCGGGGCGACGATGAACTGACCGCCCGGTGACATGAGTTGAGGGGTGCGGCTCACAGCGAGCCGCACCCCTCACGTCCGTACCCCTGCGGGCTGTCGTTCGTCTCAGTCCCGGCGGATCAGTTCCGGATCGATCCGCCGACCCACCAGCGGAAGCGTTCCCGCGATCGCCACCGCCAGCACGCCCAGCGTGGCCGCGAGCAGCAGCGGTACGCCCGCGCCGTCCCAGAAGATCTGGCCGCCGCCGGTCACCAGATACGCGGACTCGGCCAACTTGCCCGCGACCAGGGCGAGCAGCAGGCCGACCGCGAGGGGCAGCACGACCTGGAGACACTGGACGGTCCGCAGGGTGCGTGCCCGGGCGCCGATCAGTGCGAGGGCCGTGACCTGCGGGCGGCGTTCGACGGCCCGGTCGGTGACCGAGACGAGGAACGCGGCCACCCCGATGACCAGCCCCATCACCATGCCCAGCGCGAGCAGCGTCTCGACCACCGTGATCTGCTGCAGCGCCTCGACGTTGACGCCGGTCGGGTCGACGTCGGCGGTCGGTGCGATGGCCCCGATCCGGTCCAGCACGGAACGTACGACCGACGGGGCCGAGCTGGAGGCCAGCACCAGTGTGGCGGACGCGGGTACCGCCCCGGCGGGGAGCCTGCCGGGCGGGACGATCAGCGACGCGTCGCCGACGTTCGTCACCTCCTGCCCGGTGTACAGGAGTTGGGCCTTCGGCACGGCGACCTTGAACGACGTGCGCCTGCCGTCCTTCTCCAGCGTGTACGTCGACGCGGTGAAGGGCGTGACCGGGGCGTTCGGGTCGGACATCGCCAGCACCTCGCCGTCCACACAGCCCTCCACCCGCCGTACCAGCGCCGCGAGTTGGGCACAGGTCGCGACCAGCGCATTGGCCTGGTCGTCGTCCGTGTCGCTCTGGAGGTCGTCGACATGGTTCATGACGAGTACGTCGGTGTCCACGCCCGGGATCTCGCGCAGCCGCCGCTGCTGGTCCGTGCTCAGCGCGGACAGCGACAGGCCGTACTCCTGCGTCGGCGAGTCACTGCGCGAGACCTGGTCCAGCTCGACCAGGACGCCCTGGGCGAGCGAGGCGCAGAACACCAGCAGGACAAGGCCGGTGACCACCCGCATCGCACTGCCCGGCTCGACCTCGTTGCGCCGCATGGCCAGATTGAGGGTGAGGTTGTCCGAGCGGGCGAGCCGCCTGGCGAGGGCGTACGAGAGGAGCGGCAGCGTCAGGACCAGGCCGAGGCCGGTCAGCAGCACCCCGGCCGGGACGAGGAGGGCGTTGACGCCGTCGCTCTGGGCGGGGTGTGCGGTGAGGCCGGTGGCGCAGTAGCCGGCGACCACGCCCAGGCCGGTGACCAGGAGCAGGGCGCCCCAGACACGGGGGGACCGGGGCGCTGCCGTACGGCGGGTGCTGAGCGGGTTGGTCGCCGCCGCGCGGGCGCTCGCCCGGCCGACGAACCAGGCCAGCGCCGGACAGCCCAGCAGACAGACGGCGACGGTGGACGCGGACAGGGCGCCGTCACCCGGATACCACTGGAGCCCCGGCAGACCCGTGCGGGCCATGACCTGGTTGAGCAGCCAGAACTCGCCCAGCCCGAGCACCGCGCCGAGCAGCGCCGCCACGACGGTCTCAGCCGCGTTGACCCGCTGGGTGCCCTTCGCGCTCAATCCGAGCAGGCGCAGGGCGGCGAGCCGGCGGTTGCGGCTGGCGGCGGAGAGCTTGGCGCACACGGAGAGGAAGACGCCGAGCGGCAGCAGGACCAGGCAGGCCAGGGTGAAGCGGATGATGTCGAGGGTGGAGGAGTCGACAGCCGTCGTGGGCGGATAGGCGGAGCCGAAGCTCCGCAAGGCCCGCGCGTCGGCGCCGATCGTGTCGCGGGCCGTACCGATGTAGGCGTACAGCTCGTTCGGGTCGGTCAGTCCGGCCGCGCCGATGACGCCCTTCTCCGTGCCGGGGAGCAGGCCCTTCAGCCCCGGTTCTCGGCGCAACTGGTCGTGCAGCGCGGGGGAGACGTACACCTCGCCGGGGGAGGGCAGCCGGCTCAGGCCGGGTGGCGGGGCCGGGGTGTCCTCGGTGCCCGGGGCGAGGAAGACACGGCCGAACGGCTTGGAGCCGTGCGGGTCCGAGCGCTGGAGGACCAGGGCGTGCCCACTGATTTTGGTGCCCCCCGGGTAGACCTGGGGTTCGCGGGCGGCGGCCCGGCCGTCGTAGGCGGCGAGGATCGCCGGGATCGTGAGCACGAGGGCGAGCGCGCAGACGCCGAGGGAGCCGCCCAGAGTCATCAGCAGGAACCGTACGCGGGTGCCGCGCCCGGACCCGAACAGCAGTCGCAGACCGAGCAGGAACTCCCTCATCCCGCCGCTCCCGTGGGGGTGAGGACTCCGTCGGCCATCGTGTAGCGGCTGTCGGCGCGGGCGGCCACCGCCGGATCGTGCGTGACCAGCAGGACGGCGGTGCCCTGCGAGCGGGCCAGGTCCAGGAACTCCTTGAGCACGGCACTGGCGTTGGCGCTGTCGAGGGCGCCCGTCGGCTCGTCCGCGAAGACCACGGCGGGCCTGTGCACGAGGGCACGGGCGACGGCGACGCGCTGACTCTGGCCGCCGGACACCTGGGAGGGCCGTCGTTCGCGCAGGTCGGCGATGCCCAGCCGGTCGAGGACCTCGGCGGCGGCCTTCAGCGCGGGACGCTTGCGTACGCCCGCGAGGCGCAGCGGCAGGGCAGTGTTCTCCTCGACGGTCAGCTCGGGCAGCAACTCGCCGTACTGGAAGACGAATCCGAAGCGTTCCCGGCGCAGGGCGCTGATCTCCTCGTCGTCGAGGTCGGCGAAGGCTCGCCCCTCGAACCGGATGCGCCCCCTGGCCGGTGGCAGCACCCCGGCGAGGCAGTAGAGCAGCGACGACTTGCCGGAACCGCTGGCTCCGGTGATCGCGGCGACCTCGCCCCTGGCGAGCGCGAGATGGGCGTCGCGCACGGCGGGCGTGTTGCCGTAGGAGAGGTCGACGCCGGTCGCGGACAGGACGGGCGTGTGGTCCGAGACGCCGGTCGGGTCGGGTGTGGTGGCGGTGCTGATGGTGTCCCCCGGGGAGCCGGAGGGCCCCGGCGGTGAGACCGGGGCCCAAGGTGTACTGCTCGTACTACTTGTGCTGCTGGTCTGGCATCAGCGCTTGTAGTGCTTGGTCACCGAGCAGTTGTCCGGGTGCAGCGAACCGCGGTCGCGGCAGGCTCGTATCCAGGCGTCGTCCGTGTGCAGGGCGGCGCCGTCGTAGCTCAGCTTGTCCAGTGCCACGGTCTTCTTCTGCTTGCCGTTGAACCGGCTCCAGCCGTATCCCTCGACCCGCACCTGCATGTAGACGTTGTTGCCGTCAGTCTTCGAGGCGTCCTGGAGCTTGCCCTTCCAGTGGAAGGCCCCCTTGTTCGTGCTCGACGGCTCGAACTTGTACTTGCCGTCGTAGAACTTGACCCCGCCGCTCTTCAGGGTGGGGATCGTCTTCCAGGCGGCAGCCGCCTGGACAGTTCCCGTTTCCTGACTTGCGGACGCGAACGCTGTCCCCATTCCTGTCAGAAAGAGCCCGGTCGCGAGCGCACTGACAGCCAGCTTTCGATTCACTTGTTTTCCTCCCGTTGTACCCCGTTGTCCCGATGTCACAAGCTTGATCATCGGGGATTTGGACACTAACACAGCTTTTCGGCAACGGAGTTGAAGATTTGATCAAGGGTGCTTCAAGCCTCCCTTGACCGTGTGCACCAGTTCGCACTCGCTACGCAAACCGTTCACGAATGATCCACGCAAAGGATGGAACCGGTCTTGCGCTCATGGGGGTGACGCGCGTAGAAACCTGTCATGCATAAGCCATTCCGCTTCGCGGCGCTCGCCGTTGTCTGTACCGTCGCGGGCGCCGCGCTGTACGGCACCGGCGCGGCCACCGCCGGCCAGTCCACGGCCAACTCCACCCACGAGCCCCACAACATCGGGCTGCTGGTCCAGGAGATCGACACCTACTACGGCACCACGCCCGACAGCGCCGGTGTCTACCAGGCCTCCGCCACCAGCCCGTACGCCAAGGACCTGGCGCGTATCGAGTCCGCGGCCAAGAAGGACATCGACAAGGCGGCGCGCAAGGCGCTGCACAAGGGGGAGAAGCCCGCGGTCGTCTTCGACATCGACGACACGCTGCTGCTCTCCCTCGACTACGAGAAGAAGACCAACTACACCTACAACTCGACCACTTGGGCCGAGTACGTGGCCAAGGCCGACCGCCCGGCCGTCTTCGGCACACCCGCCCTGGTCGCCTACGCCAAGGCCAAGGGCGTCGAGGTGTTCTACAACTCCGGTCTGAAGGAGTCGCAGCGCACGGCGGCCGTCGCCAACCTGAAGAAGGTCGGCGCCGACATCAACCTCGACGCCGACCACATGTTCCTCAAGGACGCGGCCAACCCGCCCGCCTACCTGAGCAGTTGTGCCACGGTCACCGCCTGGACCTGCACGACCGTGCAGTACAAGTCCGGCACCCGCAGGCACATCGAGAAGGACCTCGGGTACGAGATCATCGCCAACTTCGGCGACCAGTACTCGGACCTCGACGGCGGCTACGCCGACAAGACGTACAAGCTCCCGAACCCGACGTACTTCGTGAGCTGAGCCGAGTCGGGCTGTACCGGGTCGAGCTGAGCCGTCACCGGTTTCGTACGGGCCTGATCGACTCCAGGGTCGGTACGACCGGCAGGATCGTCCCGTCGGCCGCGAACCGCATACGGTCGATGGTGGTCTCCCGGTGCATGCCGTCACCGCCCGCCTTTCCGGGGCCGTTGAGGGCGAACCGGTGGTACACCATGTACCAGTCGTCGGTGCCGGGCACGTTCACCACCGAGTGGTGGCCGGTGGCCCTGATGCCGTACTCGGGGCGCTTGGACAGGATCGTCCCCCGCTTGGTCCACGGGCCGAGCGGGGACGGTCCGGTCGCGTAGGCGACGTGGTAGTCCTCGCTGCGGGTGTCGTCCTCGGACCACATGAAGTAGTACGTCCCCTGCCGCTTCACCACGAAGGACCCCTCACGGAAGTTGTCCGGGGTGATGTCCCGCACCTTCGCCGCGTCGAACGACACCATGTCGTCGTTGAGCGGCACGACGTATCCGTGCCCGTTGCCCCAGTAGAGATACGCCTGACCGTCGTCGTCCGTGAACACGGCCGGGTCGATCATCTGGCCGCTCAACTGCCCTTTCGCCACCAGAGGTTTGCCGAGCGCGTCCTTGAACGGGCCCGCCGGGGAGTCGGCCACCGCGACCCCGATCGCCTGCTCGGCGCAGAAGTAGAAGTAGTACTTGCCGTTCCTCTCGGCGATCGCCGGCGCCCAGGCGTTCTTGTCCGCCCAGGAGACGTCGGGACCCAGGTCGAGGATCACACCGTGGTCGGTCCAGTGGACCAGGTCCTTCGACGAGAACGCCTTGAACTGCGTGCCGCTCCAGCCCTGGAAGCCGTCGGTGGTCGGGTAGATCCAGTAACGGCCGTCCAGGTACTGGACGTCGGGGTCGGCGTACAGCCCCGGCAGGACCGGGCTGCGGGTGGGTACGGCTTCCACAGTCCAGGTGCGACTGGTCCCGTCCGCCGCCGTCACCGTGTACTTCTGCGGCTTGCGGAAGTCACGCCGCGTACCGGACGTCGGGCTCACCTTCGCGCCCTCGCCGACCCACAACTTCGGTGCCAGTCGGGCCAGTTCGGTGTCCGGCCGCATCGGCAGCACGACCTTGGCGGCGGCCTCCGTGACGACGGCGTACCCCTTCTGTCCACCGGCCGTCGCGTCCACGACGGACGTCGGGGTCTCCGGGTAGGCGGCCAGCAGCCGGTCGTACTCCGCCTGCGTCACCGGCATCACCGTGCCGTGCCGGGGGCTGGCGGGGAGCTGGTAGTTGGCGGACATCGTCCACCGGCCCGAGTCGAGGTCGGTGGTCTCGAAGGGGACGTACCCGCGACCGCCGTACTCGTCGATGAACAGGTACCACTTGTCCTCGGTGTTGGACTTGAAGACCGTCGGCCCCTCACCCCGGTCGATCGACCCGCTCCCGACGCAGTCGGCGACGAAGTCGTACGAGGTGTCGGTGAGCGAGGTCGACTTCTCCGCGGTGATGAACTTCGAGCAGGGGCTGGAGGAGGTGGGGTCCCGCTCGTCCTTCGTGTAGCGGTAGTAAGTCCCCTTGTGCTCCACGACAGTCGAGTCGATCACCGAGTAGCCGGGATCGTCCCAGACCTTCGGCTCGCTGAAGGTGCGGAAGTCCTTCGTCGTCGCGTACATCATCTTGTTGTACGTCGAGCCGGTGTGGTCCGGGTCGTCGTCGGCGTACAGCTTCGACGCCCAGAAGACGACGTACGAGCCGAGCTGCTCGTCGTAATAGGCCTCGGGCGCCCAGGTGTTGCCGGCCGAGTCGGGGGAGACCTTCACCAGGCGCTGGTCGGTCCAGTGGACCAGGTCGGTGGACTCCCACACCATGACGGACTTGCTGCCGTGGCGCTGGACGTAGTCCCAACTGCCGCTGCTGTTCTGGTACATGCGCAGGTCGGTCGCGATCATGTAGAACTTGTCGCCCTCGGGGGAGCGGATCACGAACGGATCGCGCAGCCCCTTCTCACCGGTGGTGGAGGTGAGGACCGGCTTGCCCGCGTTCAACTCCCGCCAGTGCAGCGGGTCGTTGCCACGGCTGAGGGCGTACCGGATCTGCTCGCCGTCGGCCGTGCCCTCACCGGTGAAGTAGGCGAAGAGATAACCGGCGTACTTCGGCGCCGACTTGGGCTCGGGCTGCTGCGCGTCTTGTTGCTTCTGCTGCGTCATGGGTGGTGCTCCTGAGGCGGCGGGGCTGGGTGGGGCGGCGAGCAGGGCGAGAAGAAGGGCTGCCAAGGGGATGAGGGGGTGCAGGAAGGTGCGGGCGAGGTGGGGGCGCATGACACATCCTGTGGGAGTCTGATGGTTTCTGTTGGGTGATGGTCCTCGGAGTCTCACCAGCAGGGGAGCGGCGCGTCAATCGGTGCGTACGAGGCCGGTGGTACCGAAAGTTTCGATCGCTTTCGTACGGACCACGGCAACCCTTTTCAGCCGGGCGGCAACAGGACAGCAGAGCCGGGTTGCGGCCCCACCTCATCGAGGCCGCAGCCCGGCTCCGTCCCCAGTCCTGAGGAAAGGAACGTTCCGTGCGCATCGGCACCGGTCGTCACCGCAGAACCCGCACCCTCTCCATCGCCGCCGCGGTGGCCCTCGCCTCCGGTGCGGGCGGCGTCTACCTGGGCCTCTCGCCCGACGGGGCCAACGCTGCCACCACCACGGTCACCGTCTCCAGCACCGCCCAGCTGGAGTCCGCGGTGAAGAACGCGGCGGCCGGTACGGTCATCCAGGTGCGCGCCGGCACGTACTACCCGACGGCCACCCTCAAGTCGACGGCGAACGGCACGAGTTCGGCCCGGATCACGCTCCAGGCGTACGGCGGCGAGAAGGTGAAGATCGACGGTTCCAAGCTGCCCGCCGGTTCCTGGCTGGCCGGGATCTACGGCGACTACTGGACCGTCCAGAACCTCACCTTCCAGAACTCCCCGGCCCAGGGCTTCGTGGTCACTTCATCGGTCGGCGGGATCTTCAAGAACCTGGTCACCGCGAGCAACGGCGACTCCGGCTTCACCCTGCGCGGCGACGGCACCACGGACAACCTCGTGCAGAACCTGGACAGTTACCTCAACTACGACCCCGCAGGCCACGGCCAGAACGCCGACGGCCTCGCCGTCAAGTTCGGCTCCGGGACGGGGAACAGGATCACCGGGGCGCGTCTCTACAACAACGCGGATGACGGGATGGACCTCTGGCAGTTCTCCACGCCCGTCACCATCGAGCACAGCTGGGCCTTCGGCAACGGCAAGAACCGCTGGAACGACTCCGCGTTCGAGGGCAACGGCAACGGGTTCAAGCTGGGCGGGGGAGGCGCCTCGGTCGCCCACGTCGTCAACAACAACGCGGCCTGGGACAACAACCTGCACGGGTTCACGGAGAACTCCAACACGGGCGCGATTGTGCTGAACCGGAACACGGCGTACGCCAATGCGCAGGCGGGGTTCTACTTCGCCACGGGCAAGGCGCGGTTGGCGCGGAACCTGGCGGTGAGCAACAAGGCGGGGTTGTCCAAGCTGGGTTCGTCCGCTGTGTCGGCGGCCAACAACTGGGACAGTGGCGTCTCGACTCCGGCGCTGAAGTCGACGGACGCGACTGCGGCGTACGGTGCTCGTCAGTCGAGCGGGTCGCTGCCGGCGACCACGTTCCTGACGTTGGACTCTACGGCGATCGGTTCGACGATGAACTGAGCGTGAAGGAGGGGTAGTTGGGTCGCTGTGGGCCCGGCTGTGGCTGGTCGCGCAGTTCCCCGCGCCCCTAGCGGGGCGCGAGCGCCCCAGCCAGCCCCGCGCGCCCCAGCCAGCCCCGCGCCCCTGCGGGACGCGAGCGCCCCCTGCCAGTCGTCACTGGCAGGGGGCGCTCTTTTCTGACTGGCCGAGGGGGGCTCAGGCCAGCAGATCCAGGCAGTCGAACGAGGTGCCCGGGCTGAGGAACGCCGTGCCGCTCGAACCACTGACGATGCTGATCTTCAGGACGTTGTACTGACTCGCGTCCGTCTTCCACGCACTACTAGGGACGCTGTACGTGAACGAACGGTTGTTCCCCCGGTACGAACCCGTGGTGAGGGAGCGCGTCGAGGGCTGTGCGGGTGCCGAGGGGATGGCCGACACCCAGTCGTTGACCGTGACGCGCGGGCGGCCGTTGGAGAAGGCGTCCGTCACACCGATGCGCAGGGTGTGCGCGGCGGCGGCCTGGGCGGCCGTCAGCTTGAAGTACACGAGGACGCCGTCGTTGACGCCGTTCCACATGTACGCCGGGAAGCCCGCCGACGCGGCCTCCGCGCCGACGTCGATCGTGACGTTCCCCGTCCACTTCGCCGCCCGGGCGTCGGACGGATGCGCGTACGTCATCAGCTCGGCGTTCTTGAACCCGCCGGGCGTGCCGTCCCAGTCGCCGAGCCGCCAGATCGTCCTCGCGGCGGACGGGTCCCCGGTGACGGTGATGCTGTTCAGCGCGGTCGCGCCGCCCGCCTGCACCGTCACCGACCGCGTGTGCACGGCCAGTTCACCCTTGAACACGGTCAGCGTGTACGTCCCCGGCAGCATCCCCTTGCAGGAGAAGGCACCGGTGCCGGAGGCGGCCTTCGTCCAGTACTGCGCGTCGGCGTTCGCGAAGCCCACGGTGTACGGGTACTTCGCGTCCATCCCCTTGATACCGACGCCGGCCACCTTGCCGCGCCCGGCCGCTCCCACCCAGCCCGTGATGCCGAGCCCGTCCACCCAGGAGGTGTCCAGGTTGGCCGCGGTGAGGGAAGAGGCGGGAGCGGCACCGTCCGTGAAGGCGAGGACGTACGGACCCTGCAAGCCGAAACGTTCCGCCTCTGTCTGGGCCTGGTTGTAGTGCAGGATCTCGTACAGCCCCGCGCCCTTGTCGTTCGAGTGGCGCAGCAGCGAGCGGTAGAAGGGACCGCCGGACGCCTTCTCGTGGTTGGAGCGCACGATCCACAGACCGACCGAACCGGTGGTGAAGCCGATGTGGTCGTAGTCGACGACCCGCTTGCCCGAGTAGTGCTTGGAGTGCGTGGTGCCGTCCGCGCGCTGCCAGACGTCCCCCGCCTCGATGACCTTGTCGGAGGCCTCGATCCAGGAGTCCGACCCCTCGTTCGGGAACAGCCCCGGCTTGAGGCGGACAAGGAAACGGGTCGCCGTGAAGGAGGCGTCCGCCTTGTTCGTCCACAGGTAGACGTTGTTCTGGCCGCTGCGCGCCGCGTACCACTGGGTGATCGCCCCGTGCACGACCTTGACCAGGATCGTCGAGCCCGACTGCCGAATCGTCACCGTGGACGCGCCGAGCCCCGACTCGACGTGCGAGTGCTTGCCCCCGTACCCCTCGTACTCCTTGCCCCGGTAGACCAGCGACGTGAGGTCGCCGGTCGTCTTCGAGACCTTGAAGACGAGCGAGGCTCCCGTGTTGACCACGTAGTTGGAGCCGTCGTCGGTGTGGCCGAAAACAGCCGCCGACGCGGACGACAGCAGACCGCTGCCGACCGCCACCGCCGCGCCCGTACCGGCCACGCCGGCAGCGGAAGCGGCCAGCAGCCTGCGGCGACCGATGTGTTTCTTGTGCGTGCTCAAGGGTCCTGGCTCCGTCGTACTTGAAGACTCACTTACTTGTACGTGACGTCAGATGGCGAGAACTTGCAGGTGGTTCCGTCGGCGCCGCTGCCGATCTCGGTCGGCTCCTTGCCGGTGTTGTTGCCGTTGAAGCGCACGCACGGCTTGATCTTCTTCTTGGTCTCGCCGTAGATCCGGATCTTGCTCAGCGTCGCCGTGTCCCCGTAGTTCGCGTTCACGCCGACCAGCACCTTGCCCGGCGCGGTCGCGTCGATGTCGCTGATCACGATCGTGCGCTTGTACTGCGTCTTGCAGTTGCCGCAGGAGCGCACCAGCTTGCCGAAGTTCTCGACGTGGAAGCCGGTGATGCTGAGCTTGCCGGCGCCGTTGAACTGGAACACCTTGTCGGAGGCCGACTTCGCGCCGCCGCCGATCACCTTGTACACGGCCGTCGACTTCTTGCTCTTGAAGCTGGCGGCGTCCTCGCCGACGTCCAGCCACCACACGTTCTCCAGCGTGCAGGAGCCGGTGCAGTGGACGCCGTCCGCGCCCGGGGTGCCGATGATCACGTTCTTCAGGACCGCGCCGTCCGCCAGCTCGAAGACCGGGTCCTGCCCCTCGTCCTGGCTGCCACTGCCGAGCGCGCCACTGCCGAAGAACTTCTGCAGTTTGCCGTCGTACGTGCCCGACACCTTGATCGTCGACGACACGCCCTTGCTGCCCTTGGCCGTCGGCCAGGTGGCGGCGGCACCGGCGGACGACAGCAGCGTCGTCGTCAGGACCGCCCCGGCCGTGAGGCCGAGAGCGGCGACGCCGCCGATCACGGCACGCCGGCCGGTGACCCGACGACGGTGCCGGACGTGCTGTTCAACTGGTGCAGTCATGAACCGTGTTCCTTGGGTGGTGAGGAGATGTGTGCGTCTCCTGGTCGCCACCCGTGCGGAAAGGGTTGCCGAGTCTGCTGAATTTCTTTACGAGTTGGGGCAGTAGCTTCTGCTAGTTGGGGCTACGGCTTCACGAATCGCCGTCGTCGGACTCGTCGTTGCTGTCCTGACCTGCGAAGTCGCCCTTCACAGCGAGCTGTTGACCCGCTGCTTCCGTCTTCGCCGTCACCGTGTACGAGTCGTCCTTCGCGTCCCGGCCGCCGCGCGTGTGGTCGTACTGGCCTGCGAAGACCCACTCGCCCGGCCAGACCGTGTGGCCCTCCTTGAGCACCCACGTGTAGACCAGGAAGCCGTCCTTCTCGGCGACCGTCAGCGCGAAGTCGTCCTCCGGAGCCGACCGCCAGGCACCCGCGGAGGTGACCCCGCCGGTCTGGGCGACCTTCAACTCGACGGTGAACGACGTGAGTTCCTCGGAGGTCTTGATGGTGACGTTGCTCTGCGCCCAGAAGTCGTTGCTGTGCGGATCGACCGAGCCGTCCGACCACAGCGGCCCGTCCTCGGCGCCCTCGGCAGCCGGCGCCGCCACCGTGTTCGAGGCCTTCGGCGTCGGAGTGGGCGTCGGCGTCGGTGTCGAACTCGGCTTCTCGTCCTGGGCGTTGTCGCCCGACGGCTCCGGGGCCGGCACGATCGGCGCGCGGCTCGTCGCGTCCGGCGACGGGGTCGGCAGGGGCGAGACCGAGACGGTCGGATCGGCCGGGGTCTCGTCGCTCTTCACCACCGAGGCCAGCGCGTACCCGCCCATCGCGAGAATCCCCGAGACCGCGGCGGTGGCACCGGCGACCCGCACCCAGCTCAGCACCGGCGGACGAGTCGTCCGGCGCCGGGCCTGCTTCTCCTCGGGACCGGCGGCCATGCCGCGCTCGACCCGCGCGAGGATGCGCGCGCGGTCGGGCTCGTACGCCTCGGCCGCCTCGCGCAGCCCGGCACGCAGCTCGTCGTGCGGCGTCCTCATCGGTTCGTTCCTCCCGCTCCGCCAGGGGTACGCACAGGGGTACGCATTCGAAGCGGGGCCTCGTCGGTGCCAAGGAGCCGCTGCAGTTCGGCCATTCCCTTGGACGTCTGGCTCTTCACCGTACCGACAGTAACTCCCAGCGCGAGCGCGGTGTCCTTCTCCGAGAGATCGAAAGCGTGCCGAAGCACCACACACGCCCGCTTACGGAACGGCAGCCGACGCAAGGCCTCCTGGACGTCTATGACGCCAGGTATGTCGGGATTCTCCGTCTTCTCTTCTCGCTGCGACCAGAACAAGGTGATTCTCCGGCGCTCCCGGACCGCGCTGCGGATACGGGTCTTGGCCAGATTCGCGACCACGCCACGCGCGTACGCCACCGGATGATCGGCGGCTCGCACCCGGTCCCAGCGGTGCCACAGCGCGAGCAGCGCGTCGGCCGCCAGGTCGTCGGCGGCGTCCGCCTCACCCGTCAGCAGGTGGGCCAGGCGCGCGAGTTCGGCGTAGTGCCGCTCGAAGAAGGCATGGAACTCGACGGAGGCTGCGTCGTCGACAACAGTGCCCACGGGCGACCTCTCCCCCTTAGATTCGCTGGGTTTTCCCTGGCCAGCGGCGGCTGCCGGCCGAAGCCGGGCGTCTGCGTATACGGCCACTGTGGTGCGCCGGTGAAGAGAAGGTGATCGTTTGGCGCGAGAGCCGAGAGAGTATCAGGCATGCGCACGGCCCTTCGAGTGTCGTACGACAGGGCGAGCCCGATTCTGTAACACGGAGAAAACCTGAAAACCGTTCAACACAGGAACAATCCAGCCAGCATCCGCACACAGATCATTCAGGCAACGAGGAGTTACCGCCATGTCCGAACCACAGAAGGTGGCTGACCGGCCGAGCGCCGCACCCCCCGCGGTGAACAGCGTCGACGGCTTCTTCAAGATCTCCGAGCGGGGATCCACCTTCGCCCGCGAAGTACGCGGCGGTTTCGCCACGTTCTTCACGATGGCCTACATCCTTGTCCTGAATCCCATCATCCTGGGCAGCGCCAAGGACAAGTTCGGCCACCAGCTCGACAGCGTCCAGCTCGTCACCGCCACCGCCCTGGTGGCCGCGGTGATGACGATCATCATGGGCGTCGGCGGCAACCTCCCGCTCGCGCTCGCCGCGGGCCTCGGCCTCAACGCGGTGGTCGCCTTCCAGATCGCCCCGCTGATGAGCTGGGACGACGCGATGGGCCTGGTCGTCCTGGAGGGCCTGCTGATCTGCGTCCTTGTGGTGACCGGCCTCAGAGAAGCGATCATGCACGCGATTCCGGGGCCGCTCAAGGCGGCGATCGGCGTGGGCATCGGCCTGTTCATCGCCTTCATCGGCTTCGTCGACGCCGGCTTCGTCACCCGTATCCCGGACATCGCGAGCACGACGGTCCCGGTGCAGCTCGGCGGCACCGGCACCCTCAGCGGCTGGCCGGTCCTGGTCTTCTGTCTCGGCGTCCTGCTGACCATCGGCCTCATCGCGCGCAAGGTGAAGGGCGCGATCCTGATCAGCATCGTCACGATGACGCTCGTCGCGCTGATCATCAACTCGATCGCCGACATCAAGAGCTGGGGCCTGACCACGCCGGCCTGGCCCGACAAGATCGCGGACACCCCCGACTTCGGGCTGATCGGCGACTTCAGCCTGTTCGGCGCGTTCGGCGAGACCACGGTGATCACCGTCGTCCTGCTGATCTTCACCCTGATCCTGTCGGACTTCTTCGACACCATGGGCACGGTCGTCGGCATCACCGCCGAGGCCGGCCTGCTCGACGAGGAGGGCAAGGTCCCCAACCTCGGCCGCGTGCTGCTCATCGACGGCGCGGCGGCGGTGGCGGGCGGCGCCAGCTCCTCGTCCTCGGCGACCTCGTACATCGAGTCGGCGGCGGGCGTCGGCGAGGGTGCCCGCACAGGCTTCGCCAACCTGATCACCGGCGGCCTGTTCGCCTGCGCGCTCTTCTTCACGCCGATCCTGACGATCGTCCCGATGCAGGCTGCCGCCCCCGCCCTGGTCGCGGTCGGCTTCCTGATGATGACCCAGGTCAAGCACATCGACTGGGACAAGTACGAGATCGCCATCCCCGCGTTCCTGACGATCGCCGTGATGCCCTTCACGTACTCCATCACCAACGGCATCGGCGCCGGCTTCGTCGCCTACGTCCTCATCAAGACGGTCGTAGGCAAGGCCAAGGAGGTCCACTGGCTCCTGTGGGGCACGAGCGCACTGTTCCTGATCTACTTCGCGATCGACCCCATTCAGCAGCTCTTCGGCACGAAGTAAACAGAGGGCAAGCAACCCCGCGCCCCGTTTTTAGCTTTTAGGGGCGCGGGGAACTGCGCGATCAGCCACGACGGCGCAGCACCCGACCAACTCACCCAGCCAGCGCAGCAACCATCATCGCTTTGGCAACAGGCGCAGCCAGCCCATTCCCACTCACCTCGGACCGAGCCGCCCCCGACTGCTCGACCAGCACAGTCACAGCAACTTCCTCACCCGTGGACTCGGACTTCGCATAAGACGTGAACCACGCATAAGGCGTCTGACTGTTGTTCTCCCCATGCTGAGCCGTCCCCGTCTTACCCCCCACCGTCGCACCGGCTATCTGCGCGTTCGTCCCCGTACCGTCGGAGACAACCGTCTGCATCGCCGACTGCAACTGCTCAGCGGTCCCCGAGCTGATGACCTCCTTGGTCGACGCCGAGCTGTCAAGGTCCTCCAACGCATCCCCGCCGGGGGTAACCACCTGCGACACCATGTGCGGTGAGACCAGCTTGCCGCCGTTGGCTATCGCCGCCGACACCATGGCCATCTGCAACGGCGTCGCCGTGACATCGAACTGCCCGATCCCCGTCAGCGCGGTCTGCGACTTCTCCATGTCCGACGGGTACACGCTCGGATACGCCCGCACCGGCACGTCCTGCGACTCGTCGTTGAAGCCGAACTTCTCCGCCATCGCCCTCACCTTGTCCTGCCCGAGGTCGACGGCCATCTTCGCGAAGACGTTGTTGCAGGAGTACTGGAGCGCGACCCGGATCGTGGCGTTCTCACAGGGCGCGTTCGGGTTCTCGTTCGTCAGCTCGCGGGTCGTACCCGGCAGCGTGTACGGGTCCGGGCTGTCCGTACGGTCGTCCACCGACCCGTACAGCCCGTCCTCCAGCGCCGCCGCCGCGACCACCAGCTTGAACGTCGAACCCGGCGGCAGCGGCTGCCGTATCGCCCGGTTGACCAGCGGTTTGTCGGGGTCCTCGTTGAGCTTGGTCCAGGCGTCGCCGTCGCTCGCCCCGGTGATCGTCGACGGGTCGTACGACGGTGTGGAGACCATGGCGAGGATCCTGCCGGTCTTCGGGTCGATGGCGACGGCCGCGCCCTTCTTGTCACCGAGCGCCGCGTAAGCCGCCTTCTGAACGTCCGGGTCGATCGTCGTGATCACGTTCCCCGGGGTGGCGTGCTTGTTGGTGACCGTGTCCATGACGGTCGTCAGTCTGCTGTCCGAGCCGTCGAGGACGTCCTTGTAGATGCCCTCCAGCTGCGTCGGCGCGAACAGGGGTGTGCTGTACCCGGTCACGGCCGCGTAGAGCTTGCCGTCCGTGTACGTCCGCTGGTACTTGAGATCCCCGCTGCTCGTCTCCTTCGAGCCGGTGACCGACTCGCCGGCCACGATGATGTTCCCGAGCGGGTTCGCGTACAACGCGATCGCGTTCCGCCGGTTCTTGCTGTCGTCCGCGAGCGCCTGGCCGTCGTAGAACTGCACCCAAGTCGCCCTGACCAGCAGGGAGAGCACGAGCAGCAGTGAGAAGACGGAGGCGCGCCTGATCGTCTTGTTCATCCCACTCCGAAGACGACCGGCACCGAACCGAACGTTCCCTTCCCCCTGATTTCTCATGGTCCATTCATGAAAATCAGGGGTGCCACGAGGGGCTGTAAGGGACACACATACCGTCGTACGACGCTCAGGCGTCCAGCGTCAGCACGACCTCGTCGATCTCCGCGCGGCGCGCGTTCGCGTACCCCCGGTCGTGCCCGGAGACGCGGAAACCGCACTTCTCCAGGACCCGCAGCGAGCCCGCGTTGTCGGCGGCGGCGCGCGCGTGCAGCGGGCGTTCCGGGACGGCGGCCAGAAGGGCGCGCAGCGCGGCCGTCGCGATACCGCGCCCCCAGTAGGCGCGGTCGATCCAGTACGTCACCTCGCGCTCGCCCGGTTCGCCGTACACCGCCGCGCTGCCCACGACGTCACCGTCGACGAGGACCGTGCGGTTCAGTACGTCCGGCGCGGCGCGGATGCGCTCCCAGTGGGCGTCGAAGGCGTCCCGGTCGGTCGGGTCCTTCGCCGTGAACGCGGCCATCCACAGCGACTCGGGGTCGTTGGTCTGCCGGAAGAAGACCGGCAGGTCACTGTCGTGGACCTCACGGAGCTCGACCTCCGTGGACGCCGTGTACCTCATCGCTCAGAGCCTCCGGGTGGCCAGGGTCAGCCGGTCGCGTGCGTCGAACAGGGCGTCCTTGACCATCTGTTCATGGGCGGGGGTGAGTCGGGCGACGGGTACCGAGCAGCTGATCGCGTCCCGCGCGGGGGTGCGGTACGGGACCGCCACGCCGAAGCAGCGCAGCCCCAGCGTGTTCTCCTCGCGGTCCACCGCGAAGCCCTGCTCGCGCACCAGGTGCAGCTCCTCGATGAGCTTCTCCCGGTCGGTGATCGTGTGCTCGGTCAGCGCGGGCAGCGTCTCCGGGAGCAGCTTGCGGACCTGCTCGTCGGTGTGCGTGGCCAGCAGCGCCTTGCCGAGGGAGGTCGAGTGGGCGGGCAGCCGGCGGCCGACGCGGGTGAAGGGGCGCAGGTAGTGCTGCGACTGCCGGGTGGCGAGGTAGACGACGTTCGTACCGTCGAGCCGCGCCAGGTGGATGGTCTCCGTCGTGTCGTCGGAGAGCCGGTCCAGGGTCGGGCGGGCCACCGCGACCACCTCGTCGCCGTCGATGTACGACGTACCGACCAGCAGCGCCCGTACGCCGATGCCGTACCGCGTGCCCGTGGCGTCCGTCTCCACCCAGCCGAGGTCGACAAGAGTGCGCAGCAACATGTAGAGACTGGACTTGGGGTAACCGACGGCCTCCTGGACCGCCGCCAGGGAGTGCATGCCGGGACGTCCGGCGAAGTATTCCAGCAGTTCAACGGTCCGTACCGCGGACTTGACCTGCGCCCCGCCGCCTGTCTCGGCTGCCGACATCGCCCTTGACCCCTTCGTTCGACGGGAAATAGTCTCCAACAGCATATTCATCATCAGAGACGCTGTTCAGCATATCGAACGCGCCTGGTGAATGACGCAGGAATTCGCATCACAAAACACGCAGCACAAATGGCAACACAATCTGGAGGGACCCCCGGTGGCAGCAGCACCAGTCTGGAGTGTCGACCCCCGTACCGGGAAGCAGCGGGAGCAGGTCGCGGTCGAGGCCACAGCCCAGGAGGTGGACGCCGCCGTCCGCGCGGCGCACGCCGCCCGCCCGGCCCTCGCCGACCGCACGGTCCGCGCGGCCTTCCTGCGCAGTGCCGCCGAGCAGCTCGAAGCGGCCAAGGGCCACCTCGTCGAGGCCGCCGACGCGGAGACCGCGCTCGGCCCGGTCCGGCTGACCGGCGAACTCGCCCGCACCTGCTACCAGCTGCGGGCCTTCGCGGACATCGTCGACGAGGGCGCCTACCTCGACGTCGTCATCAACCACCCCGACGACACCGCGACCCCGCCGATCCCCGACCTGCGCCGCTACAAGGTCCCGCTGGGGGTCGTCGCCGTCTACTCGGCCTCCAACTTCCCCTTCGCCTTCTCCGTCCCCGGCGGCGACACCGCGAGCGCGCTCGCGGCCGGCTGCCCGGTCGTCGTCAAGGCCCACCCGGACCACCCGGGCCTGTCCGAGCTGGTCGCGTCCGTCCTGCGCCGGGCCGCGGCCCAGCACGACATCCCCGAGGGCGTCCTCGGCCTGGTCCACGGCTTCGAGGCGGGCGTCGAGCTGGTCAAGCACCCGCTGGTCGCGGCGGCCGGCTTCACCGGTTCCGTACGCGGCGGCCGTGCCCTCTTCGACGCGGCGGCGGCCCGGCCGGTGCCGATCCCGTTCCACGGCGAGCTGGGCTCCCTGAACCCGGTGGTGATCACGGAGGCGGCAGCCGCCGAGCGCGCCGAGGCGATCGGTACGGGGCTCGCGGGCTCCATGACGCTGGGCGTCGGCCAGTTCTGCGTGAAGCCCGGCCTGGTGCTGGCGCCGGAGGGCGCGGCGGGCGACCGTCTGCTGAAGTCGCTGACGGACGCGGTGAGCAACACGGACGCCGGTGTCCTCCTGGACCACCGGATGCGCGACAACTTCGTCGCCGGGGTCGCCGAGCGCGCCGAACTGCCCGAGGTCGAGTCCCCGGTGACGCCGGGCGCGGGAGGCGAGCACACGGTCAGCGCGGGGTTCCTCACGGTGGCGGCCGAGAAGCTGGCGGTGGAGGGGGCGTACGACCTGCTCCTGGAGGAGTGCTTCGGTCCGGTCACTGTCGTGGCCCGCTACACGGACGACGCGGAAGCGAACGCCGTTCTCTCGCGGCTGCCGGGGAATCTGACGGCGACGGTTCACCTCTCGGCGGAGGAGGCCGCGGGGGAGGGGCGTGGGGCGGAGATCCTGGCCGAGCTGACGCCGCTGGCGGGGCGTGTGCTGGTGAACGCGTGGCCGACCGGGGTTGCTGTGGCCGCGGCCCAGCAGCACGGGGGGCCGTACCCGGCCACGACGTCGACGTCGACGTCGGTCGGGGGGACGGCTATCGAGCGGTGGTTGCGGCCGGTGGCTTATCAGAACGCGCCTGCCGCGCTGCTGCCGGTTGAGCTGCGGGACGAGAATTCGCTGGGGCTGCCCCGGCGGTTCAATGGTCGCCTGGAGCGCTAGCGTCGTTGGGGTGCGGTGGTATTTCGCGGCTGCGGGTCCGTTGTGGCTTGTCGCGCAGTTCCCCGCGCCCCTGACGGGGCCCGTCTATCCGGGCCTGCGATAATCAGGCAATGGACTTGGAGCTTCCCCAACTGCCTTTCCCCCTCCGTACGTACGGGCCCGATGGGCACTGGTCGTACGAGGACGGGGTGCTCACCGGGTGGGCCGGGCCCCGGCAGGATCGGTTCGTGCCGCCCACCGGGGAGTCGCTGGACCCCGCTGCCGACGCGCCGCGGCTGCTGGGTGCGCCGCACGGGGACTTTCAGCTGATCGCCCGGGTCACGGTCGGGTTCGCGGCCTCCTTCGATGCCGGGGTGCTGTACGTCCATGTCGGCGAACGGGCCTGGGCCAAGCTCTGTCTGGAGTACTCCCCGGATGTGGCCACCGTCTGCACGGTGGTCACCCGGGGACACTCCGACGACGCCAACTCCTTCGCCGTGGACGGCAGTTCGGTCTGGCTCCGGATCAGCCGCACCGGCCGGGCCTTCGCCTTCCACGCCTCCCGCGACGGCGAGAAGTGGACCTTCGTCCGCCTGTTCACCCTGGGCGACGAGAAGGAGACGGACGCGGCCCTGGTCGGCTTCATGACCCAGTCACCGATGGGCGAGGGCTGCGTGGTGACGTACGACCACATCGAGTTCCGCCCGGAGTGGCCGAAGGACCTGCGGGACGGCAGCTGAGCGCTGCGCTGAGCTTGGGCGGGGCGCCATCGGGGGTGCCGGGTCAGGTTGTCGGGCGGGTGCGGGTCTGTGGGGGCTGGTCGCGCAGTTCCCCGCGCCCCTGGGTTGGCAAAGGATCCCCCGGACTGGCCTGCTGGTCGCGTACGGCGGGAAAGGGACGGGGTGGGGGGTGCCCGCCCGCAGCGGCCGGCGTCCAGCACCGGCCGGCTTTGCAAGAGACGGAACCGCCGGACCGAGGACGGATACCCCCCACCCCGGGACCCGGGAATGATCCGCGCTGCTTGAACGTTCATACACTCGGCGGAGGGTGTCTCCGCACCCGTTCCGTACCCGTACGACCTGGAGAGCCGAAGACATGCGCGTCGAGATCTGGAGCGATATCGCCTGCCCCTGGTGCTACGTCGGCAAGGCCCGCTTCGAGAAGGCGCTCGGCGCCTTTCCGCACCGGGACGGCGTCGAGGTGGTGCACCGGTCGTTCGAGCTGGACCCGGGGCGTGCCAAGGGTGACATCCAGCCCGTTCTCAAGATGCTCACCAAGAAGTACGGCATGAGCGAGGCGCAGGCGCAGGCCGGTGAGGAGAACCTGGGGGCGCAGGCCGCCGCCGAGGGGCTCGCCTACCGGACCCGGGACCGTGATCACGGCAACACCTTCGACATGCACCGGCTGCTCCACCTCGCCAAGGACAAGGGGCGCCAGGACGAGCTGATCCAGCTCTTCTACCAGGCCAATTTCGCCGAGGAGCAGTCCGTCTTCGGCGACGACGAGCGGCTTGTGGAGCTCGCCGTCGCCGCGGGTCTCGACGCCGACGACGCCCGGGGCGTACTCGCCGACCCGGACGCGTACGCCGACGCCGTGCGCGCCGACGAGCGCGAGGCCGCCGAACTGGGCGCCAACGGCGTGCCGTTCTTCGTCCTCGACCGGAAGTACGGCGTCTCCGGCGCCCAGCCCGCCGAGGTCTTCGCCCAGGCACTCACCCAGGCCTGGGGCGAGCGGCCCACACCCCTCAAGATCGTCCAGGCGGAGGGCGACGACGCCGAGGTCTGCGGGCCCGACGGGTGTGCCGTACCTCAGAAGTAGTACGGGCGATCCGGGGAAACCGCAGGTCAGGTCCTATGTATAAGCAGCCCTTCGCGGTGCCGTGCAGAATTCGGCGATGGACGAGGAGATCTCCGGGCCGCACAGTGGTCCCATGGAGACCTTCGCGCAAGCCTCGACATCCGAGAACCTCCGCAACCTCGTCCGTGCCGAGTTCGCTCCGAAGAACACCTATCTGAACACCGCGAGCACCGGCCTCCTCCCGGCCCGCGCAGTGGCCGCCATGCGGACCGCCGTGCAGTCCGTGGCCGACGGGCAGTCGCAGGACATGTTCGCCGACGTGGAGGCCTCGCGTTCCGCCTTCGCCCGGCTCGTCGGGGTCTCCGACCGCAGGGTCGCGGCCGGGGCCTCGGTCGCCGTCTACAGCGGGCTGATCGCCGCCTCGCTGCCCGCCGGCGCCGAAGTCCTCACCGCCGAGGACGACTTCACCTCCGTCCTCAACCCGTTCCATGTGAGGGGGGATCTGAAGGTACGGACCGTGCCCCTGGAGCGGATCCCCGAGTCCGTCCGGTCCGCCACCGCGCTCGTCGCCGTCAGCGCCGCCCAGTCCGCCGACGGCCGCATCGCCGACCTGCCCGCGCTCCGCGAGGCCGCACGCGAACACGGGGCCCGTACCTACGTCGACGCCTCCCAGGCCACCGGCTGGCTGCCCGTCGACGCGGACGCCTACGACTACGTCTCCTCCGTCGCCTTCAAGTGGCTCGTCTGCCCGCGAGGCGTGGCCTTCCTCGTCGTACCGGAGGACCTGGGCGGACTGACACCCGTGTTCGCGGGCTGGGTCGCGGGGGAGGAGCCCTGGGACAGCTGTTACGGCCCGGTGCGCGAACTCGCCCACTCCGCACGGCGGTTCGACGAGAGCCCGAGCCTGTTCTCCTACGCCGGCGCCCGCCACTCCCTCGCCCTCATCGAGGAGTTGGGCGTGGACACCGTACGCGCCCATGACCTCGCCCTCGCCGACCGCTTCCGCGCCGGACTCGACCGCCTCGGCCACCAGCCCGTACCGGCACCCGGCTCGGCCATCGTGTCTGTCCCGCAACTCGGCCACCTCCAGCCCGAGTTGAGCCGTGCCGGGGTCGAGGTCTCCGACCGGGCCGGAAATCTGCGCGCGGCCTTCCATCTCTACAACACGACCTCGGACGTCGACCGACTCCTGGACGTCCTGTCCGGCTGAACCGGTGGCGCGAGATCCCCAAGGGCGCTAGGAAAGTCACCAAGGGGTGGTGGTGCCGGTGGAGTCGACGCCAGACAGGACCGTCAGGTCCGTGAGACCGCCCGCCGACGCGGAACTGCATCGGCGGCTGGTGTACGGGGACGAGTCCGCGCTGGCCGAGGCGTACACGGCGTACGGCGGACTGGTGCGCGCCGTCGCCGCACGCGTCACGCACAGCACGGCCGCCGCCGAGGACGTCGCCCAGGAGGTCTTCGCCCAGCTCTGGACCAGGCCGTACGCCTTCGACGCGCGCCGAGGCTCACTGCGCACCTGGCTGTCGATGCTCGCCCACCGGCGCGCCGTCGACTGGGTGCGCAGCGAGGCCCGGCACCGCAAGGACGCCCGCGCCGACGACTCCGCGCTGCACGCCATCCCCGACGCCTCACCCGGCCCCGACGAGACCGTCGTCCACCGCGAGCGCTCCCTGCAACTGCACACCGCCCTCGCCGAACTCCCGCAGCCCCAAAGGGAAGTCGTGCACCTCGCCTACTTCGCCGGCCGCACCTACCGGCAGGCTGCCGTCGAACTCGGCATCCCCGAGGGCACGGCGAAAACCCGTCTGCGCACGGCACTTCGCACCTTGGCGGAGACTTTGGCCGAGCCGCCCGACCCGGCACTGGAAAGAGGCGCATGATGACAGTGGCGGGCGAAGGAGGTGCGGGGTGACCAGGGATCACGAACACGAACACGATCACGAAGACGGCTACGAAGACGGACTCGAAGAGGGGCACGATCAAGAACACGAGGGCGTACGGGAGTTGCTGGCCGCCTGGGCCTTCGGCGCCCTGCAACCGGGCGACGAACGGACGGTCCGGCCGCATCTCGCCGAGTGCGCCGGCTGCGCGGCGGTGGCGGCACGGCTGAGAGAGACCGTGCGGTTGCTGGACGGGCCGTCCTCAGGTGTTCAGCCGGAAGGTGTCCCGTCGGAGGACTCCGCCGTGTCCCTGAACGGCAGTGCCCCCGCCCGGCTGCCGGAGGCGGGCGGCGTGCTCGCCCTCGCTTTCCGCTCCCGCCGCCCGGCCTCCGCCTCCACACCCGGCATCGCCCCGCACGCCGCCCCCTACGCCGCCGCCGTCTCCGCGCTCCAGGCGCTCCTGCGCGAACTGGACGGGGACGACCGGCACAGCGCCTGGGGTACGCCCGTCGTGCACGACTGGGACGTGCACGACACCGTCGCCCATCTGCTGGCCGCGGACGAGCCGTTGGCGTTGCGGCTCGGCTTGGACCCGCGCGTCCCCGGGACGGCCTCGCCGACCGGGGAGGACGCCGGGTGGGCGGACGCCTGGGCTGTGCGTACCGCTGAGGTGATCGCCCACGAGCGGCGCCGCGAAGCCCGGGAGACCGTCGCCGCCTGGGCCGCGCAGGCCGCCGCACTGCTCGCCACACCCGAGGCCCGCGACCCCGAACTCGCCTCCATCGCAACGACGTTGATGGGCGCCCGGCTGCCCGTCGCCGACCACTTCACCGTCCGCGCCTTCGAGGTGTGGATCCACACCGACGACATCGGGCGCGCCCTCGGCCTCGCCGTGCCGCCACCGCCCGAACCGCACCTGTGGCGGCTCGTCCACCTGGCCGTCCGGATCCTCGGCACGGCCCTGGGGCCCGACGCGCCCCCGGTCCTCTTCGCCGTCACCGGTGGAGCGGAGGAGTGGGTGCTGGGCTCGGAGGACGAGCCTGTACAGGCCGAACTCGTCCTGGATCCGGTCGACTTCTGCCTGCTCGTCGGCGGCCGGTACGCACCCGACGAGGTACCGCGCGGCGAGGCGGGCGACAGGGAGGCCGCACGCAACGTACTGGAGCGCGCGGCCTCCCTGGCCTGGCTCTGACGCCCTAAAAATCCCAGGAGCCCGAAGGACGTCACCTCACCGGAGTGAAGTCCCGCGCCCCGATGAACTCCGGCCTGCGCACCGGCGCCGCGAACGGCTCCACAGCCTCGTTCTCCACGCTGTTGAACACGATGAACACGTTGCTGCGCGGGAACGGTGTGATGTTGTCCCCGGAGCCGTGCATGCAGTTGCAGTCGAACCAGGTCGCCGAACCCGCCCTGCCCGTGAACAACTTGATGCCGTGCTCGCCGGCCAGCGAGGTCAGCGCCTCGTCGGACGGGGTGCCCGCGTCCTGCATCTGGAGCGACTTCTTGTAGTTGTCCTCGGGCGTCGCCCCCGCACAGCCGAGGAACGTGCGGTGCGAGCCCGGCATGATCATCAGGCCGCCGTTTGTGTCGAAGTTCTCGGTCAGCGCGATCGAGACGGACACCGTCCGCATGTTCGGCAGACCGTCCTCCGCGTGCCAGGTCTCGAAGTCGGAGTGCCAGTAGAAGCCACCCGCCCCGAACCCCGGCTTGACGTTGATCCGCGACTGGTGGACGTACACGTCGGAGCCGAGCAGCTGCCGGGCCCGCCCGACGACCCGCTCGTCCCGCACGAGCTGGGCGAACACCTCGCTGATCCGGTGGACCTCGAAGACCGACCGGATCTCCTTCGACTTCGGCTCGATGATCGACCGCTCGTCGGCCCGGACGGCCGGATCGGCGATCAGCCGCTCCAACTCGGCCCGGTAGAGCGCGACTTCGTCGTCGTCGATGAGCCGGTCGAGCGCCCGGAAGCCATCACGTTCGTACGCCATGAGATCGGCCTTGGCGAACGGCCCGGGCAGGTCCGGCGCACCCCAGATGACCGGGTCCTGGCGCGGCAATGACACCTCGGCGGCGCCACGGGTGGGGTACAGGTCGGTGAGGGTGGACGCGGTGGATGTGATGGACGTGGATGTCATGGGTGTCAGACCTCCTCGTGGTCGAAGCCGGGGTCGGGCTCGGGTTCCGTCAGCAGGGGATAGACGCCGTTCTCGTCGTGGTCCTCGCGGCCGGTCACGGGCGGGTTGAAGACGCACAGGCAGCGGAAGTCCGACTTGATCCGCATCGTGTGCCGCTCGTGCCCGTCGAGGAGGTACATGGTCCCGGGGGTGATCGTGTACGTCCGCCCGGTCTCGTCGTCGGTCAGCAGGGCCTCGCCCTCGACGCACACGACGGCCTCGACGTGGTTCGCGTACCACATCGACGTCTTCGTGCCCGCGTACAGGACGGTCTCGTGGAGCGAGAAGCCGACCCGCTCCTTGGCGAGGACGATGCGTTTGCTCTCCCAGGTGCCGGACGCGGCCCTCACATGCCGGTCGGTGCCTTCGATGTCCTTGAACGAACGGACGATCACGTGCTCAACAACCCCTTTCTCGGACGGACTTGACGGATCAGACGGTTTCCACGGTTTCGCGGACGGCCCGGGCCACGATCCGCAGCCCCTCGTCCAGTTCCCCGGGCGTGATCGTGAGCGCCGGCAGCAGCTTCATGACCTCGCCCTCCGGGCCGGACGTCTCGATGAGCAGCCCGAGTTCGAAGGCCCGCCGCGCGACCCGCTCGGCGCGCGCCTTCTCGTGGAACTCCATGCCCCACACCAGCCCGCGGCCCCGGTACTCCTTGATGTCGGCGAGGTTCTCCTCGGTGATCGAGATCAGCGCCTCCTCGACCTGCTCACCACGGGCGCGCGTCTGCTTCTCCATGGCGGAGCCGTCGGCCCAGTACGTCTCCAGCGCGGCGGCGGCCGTCACGAACGCCGGGTTGTTGCCGCGGAACGTGCCGTTGTGCTCGCCCGGCTCCCAGATGTCCAGCTCGGGCCTGAACAGGCAGAGGGACATGGGGAGTCCGTAGCCGCTGATGGACTTCGAGACGGTGACGATGTCGGGCACGATGCCCGACTCCTCGAAGGAGAAGAAGGCGCCGGTCCGCCCGCAGCCCATCTGGATGTCGTCGACGATCAGCAGCATGTCCTGCCGTGCGCACAGCTCGGCCAGCGCCCGCAGCCACTCCGGGCGCGCGACGTTGATGCCGCCCTCGCCCTGCACGGTCTCCACGATCACGGCGGCCGGCTTGTTGAGACCGGAGCCCTGGTCCTCCAACAGCCGCTCGAACCACAGGAAGTCGGGGACGGTCCCCTCGAAGTAGTTGTCGAACGGCATCGGCGTCCCGTGCACCAGCGGAACGCCCGCACCGGCCCGCTTGAAGGCGTTGCCGGTCACGGCGAGCGATCCGAGGGACATGCCGTGGAAGGCGTTGGTGAAGGACACGATGGCCTCCCGGCCCTTCACCTTCCGCGCCAACTTCAGTGCCGCCTCGACCGAGTTGGTGCCCGTCGGGCCCGGGAACATGACCTTGTACGGCAGTTCGCGGGGCCGCAGCACCAGCTCCTGGAAGGACTCCAGGAAGGCACGCTTGGCGGAGGTCGACATGTCGAGCCCGTGGGTGACGCCGTCCCGTTCCAGGTAGTCGATCAACGCCCGTTTGAGTACGGGGTTGTTGTGGCCGTAGTTGAGTGATCCGGCGCCCGCGAAGAAGTCGAGGTAGGCGTGGCCGTCCTCGTCGTACATACGGCTGCCCTGCGCACGGTCGAACACGGCGGGCCAGCTGCGGCAGTAGCTGCGGACCTCCGACTCGACGGTCTCGAAGACGCTCAGGTCGGGCTGGGTGATGGTCACGGCGGGAAACTCCTTGAGGTGGGGGGTGGGGGGAGATCAGCCGGAGAGGCCGGAAGGATCGTCAGGGCTGGAGAGAGGGCCGATGCGGTACAGGACCTCGGGGTCGTGGGACCCGTCCTTCGGGAACTGGCCCGTGTCGAACAGCACCTCGCGCTCGACGGGGGCGTCGTGGCGCTCGGCGAACGAGGTGAACAGTCGTTCCGAGGCGGTGTTGCCCGGCGTGATGGTGGTCTCGACGGCGGTGATCCCCTGTTCGCCGGCGACCCGCCGGGTCAGCCCGTCGAGCAGCGTGCCGGCTAGCCCGCGCCCCTGGTGGCCGGAGTCGACGGCCACCTGCCAGACGAGCAGGGTGTGCGGGAGGTCCGGCCGGACGTACCCGGTGACGAAGCCGACCGGTATGCCCTCGGGGTCCCGGGCGACGGCCGAGGTGGCGGCGAAGTCCCGGCACCAGAGCAGATAGCTGTACGACGAGTTGAGGTCGAGAACTTTCGAGTCCCTGGCGATCCGCCACAGCTCGGCCCCGTCGGCCACCACCGGGCGGTCTATTTGCAGGTCTGTCAGTACGGCACTCATGCAAATTGAACTTACCGACAGAAAATCAAAAATGCATCGCCGGTCAGGGTTACGTACGGGCGGGCGATGTGTTATCCAGTAGGCAGAGAAATGCCCGCTTTGCGTGGTAAATAACCAGACATAGCGGGCAGGTTGTTGGGTCCGTCACACTCATGTAATTTGCTTAATTCATTCGCGAAACCTTTGCGTTTAGGTCAATCAAAAGCGGGCAGAAGAATACGGGGAGCTGCCCGAATTGAATTGCCGAATTTCATTGCGCATTTACCAGGAATTCGCGACCGTCTGCCGAGCCCCCGCAACGTCCACCACGAGCCCCCGGTCCGCCAGCGCAGCGCCCAGCGCCGTCAGACTCCCGAGCACCGCCTCACGCGTCGCGTCCGCCCCGTAGTGGTTGACCCGGATCATCTCCTTGGCCAGCGCACCCCCGCCCGCCGCCAGCGGCAGCGCCGGATCGGCGGCCAGCGCGCTCGCCACCAGCTCCGACGCGACGACCCCGGAGGGTGCCCGCAGGGTCGTGGCGACCGGCGCCGCGTCCGCCGCCTCGTACACATACGGCTCAAGGCCGCCACCCAGCGCGAGCGCCCCCGCCCGGGTGGCCGCCGCCGCGGCGCGGTGCCGGGCGATCACCACGTCGAGCCCCGCGGCCTCGATCCGCTCCACGCACGCCTCCAGCGCGAGCATCTCCAGCTGGGCGGGAGCGTGCAGGAGCATGCGCCGGCCGCCGTCGATCCACCGCTCCTTCCAGTCGAGGAGCGAGAGGTACGACCGTCGCGGCGCCCCCGGATTCGCCGCCATCCGCGCCCACGCCCGCTCGCTCACCGACACCGCCGACACCCCGGCCGGCCCGCCCATCGCCTTCTGCGCCCCGATCACACACAGGTCGACACCCCACGCGTCCGGCAGCACCGGCTCGGCGCCGACCGACGCGACGGCGTCGAGATAGAAGAGGGCGCCCTGCTCCCGTACCACCTCGCCGATCTCCGCGACCGGGTTGGTGTTGCCGGTTGCCGCCTCCGCGTGCACCAGCGAGACGAAGTCGATCTCCGGGTGCTCGGCGAACGCCGCCCGGACCTGCGCGGCCGTGACCGCCGCGTGGAACGGCACCGCGAGGTCCACGACCGTCGCGCCGCAGTCCCGCAGCCAGTCGCCGAAGGTCTGCCCGTAGGGGCCCGTGACGATGTTGAGGGCCGTCGTGCCCGGACCCGCGGTACCCCTGATGGCACCCTCCAGGGGCAGCAGTGCCTCGCCCTGCATGATCACGACGTCCTGCTCGGTACCGAGCAGCCGCGCCACGCGGTCCTCGATCGACGCGAAGCGGGCGGCCGTCAGGGGCGCCAGGTCCAGGAAGGGATGCGTGGTCACGGAGGTGCTCTCTTCGCATAGCGGGGTAGGTAAGCCGAGTCGAGACTAGGGCCTGTCCGGCCGGAGGACTTCCTGGCCCTCGGCCTGGCGGGATGAGGGGCTGAGCGGCCTCGAAACCACAGGTGGCACGGCAGCACGACCATGGAAACGGTTTGAGAGAGTCAAACGTCTCCTTATAATCAGAACCCACAGTCCCCCCACAGGAGGTCCCCGTGAACACGGTGCTCGGACGACGGTCCCGCATCCTGGCCGCCACCACCGCGACGGCCGGGCTCCTGCTCGTGGCCGGCTGCTCCTCGGACGACGACGGCGGCAGCGCTGCGAAGACCGCCGCAGGCGGGGTCGAGGTCGTCAAGGCGGGACAGCTCACCGTCTGCACCCACCTGCCCTACCCGCCCTTCCAGTCGGAGATCGACGGCAAGGTGCAGGGCTTCGACGTGTCGCTCGTCGACCTCGTCGCCAAGAACCTCGGTGTGAAGCAGGAGATCCTCGACACGCCGTTCGAGAACTTCAAGACGGGCGCCTTCCTCAACGCGGGACAGTGCGACCTCGGCGCGGCCGGCATGACCATCACCGAGGAACGCAAGAAGAACGTCGACTTCTCCGACCCGTACTTCGCCGCCACGCAGGCCGTACTCGTCGACAAGAAGAGCGGCATCACCTCCTTCGACGGCCTCAAGGACAAGAAGGTCGGCGCCCAGGCACAGACGACCGGCGAGGACTACGCCAAGGAGAAGGGCCTCGACCCGGTCTCCTTCGAGGCCTCCGACGCCGTCCTCAACGGCCTGCGCACCGGACAGGTCGAGGCCGTGATCATCGACTACCCGGTCGTCCAGGGCTGGCTCAAGGACAAGGCCAACGCCGACGCCTTCACGGTGGTGGACAACCTCAACACCGGTGAGGAGTACGGCTTCACGGTGAAGAAGGGCAACACCAAGCTGCTCGCCGCCCTGAACAAGGCGATCACCGACGCGAAGGCCGACGGCACGTACAAGAAGCTGTACGAGCAGTGGATCGGCCCGTACGACGAGTCCGCGGCCTCCCCGTCCGCGTCATGACCGAGACGTCCAGAGAGCAGGTCCAGCCCCGCAAAAAGGGGTTGAGCCGCACCCAGAAGCGGGCGCTGTCCCGTGGCGCCCAGTACGCGCTGTTCGTCGCGGCCGTGGTCGCCTTCGCGGCCTCGGCCGACTGGGACCGGCTGCAGAACCAGTTCGCGCAGGCGGACCTGGCCGAGCAGATGTTCCCGGACATCATCACGCTGGCGCTCAAGAACACGGTCCTCTACACCCTGTCGGGCTTTGTCTTCGGCCTGGTGCTGGGGATGGCCGTCGCCCTGATGCGGCTGTCGTCCGTGGGCCCCTACCGCTGGGTCGCCGGCATCTACATCGAGATCTTCCGCGGCCTGCCGGCCCTGCTGATCTTCATCTTCGTGGGCGTGGCGGTACCGCTCGCCTTCCCCGGCACGGAGATCCCGGGCGGAACGTACGGCAAGGTGGCCCTCGCCCTCGGCCTGGTGTCGGCGGCGTACATGGCGGAGACGATCCGCGCGGGCATCCAGGCGGTGCCCAAGGGACAGATGGAGGCGGCCCGTTCACTGGGCTTCTCGCATGCGCGGGCCATGATCTCGATCATCATCCCGCAGGCGTTCCGGATCGTGATCCCGCCGCTCACCAACGAGTTGGTGCTCCTCTTCAAGGACTCCTCGCTGGTGCTGTTCCTCGGCGTCACCCTGGAGGAACGTGAACTGGCCAAGTTTGGCCGCGACTTGGCGAGCCAGACCGCCAACTCGACGCCGATCCTGGTGGCGGGCCTGTGCTATCTGCTGGTGACGGTGCCGCTGGGCCTCGTCGTGCGACGACTGGAGACGAAGGCGGGGGAGGCGACGAGATGAGCGACGGTACGAAGGACACGAACGTCAAGGACACGACCGTTCCGGAGATCGAAGTCCGGGACCTGTACAAGTCGTTCGGCGACAACGAGGTGCTGCGGGGCATCGACCTGGAGATCGGCCAGGGTGAGGTCGTGTGCGTGATCGGCCCGTCCGGCTCCGGCAAGTCGACCCTCCTGCGCTGTGTGAACCTGCTGGAGGAACCGACGAAGGGCCAGGTCTTCGTCGGCGGTACGGAGATCACGCACCCGGACGTCGACATCGACGCGGTCCGCCGCCGTATCGGCATGGTCTTCCAGCAGTTCAACCTCTTCCCGCACCTCACGGTGACGGAGAACCTGACCCTCCCGCAGCGCAGGGTGCTCAAGCGGGACAAGGCGGAGGCGGCGAGGGTGGCCGCCGAGAACCTGGAACGCGTGGGCCTGTCCGAGAAGGCGACCGCGTACCCCGCGTCCCTCTCCGGTGGCCAGCAGCAACGGGTCGCCATCGCAAGGGCGTTGGCGATGGGCCCGGAGGTCATGCTGTTCGACGAGCCGACGTCCGCACTCGACCCCGAACTCGTCGGGGACGTCCTGGCGGTGATGCGCAGACTGGCGAACGAGGGCATGACGATGATGGTCGTCACGCACGAGATGACGTTCGCCCGCGAGGTCGCCGACCGGGTCGTCTTCATGGACGGCGGAGTGATCGTCGAGGAGGGCACCCCCGCCCGGGTCATCACCGCCCCGAGCCACGAACGCACCCGCCACTTCCTCTCCCGCCTGCTGGATCCGGCGATGGCGGAGGTGGAGGAGGAGTCCTCGGATCAGGTGGGCGGCACGGCTGACTAATGTGCCCTGCATGAGCGATCAGACGGTGCTGCATGTGAAGGGGCGGGTGCTGGTCGGCCCGGAGGAGATCCGGGACGAACTGTGGGTGGTCGGCGGGCGGATCTCGTACGACCGTCCGTCCGGCGCCCGTGACATCCGTACGGTGACGGGCTGGGCGCTGCCCGGCCTGGTCGACGCGCACTGCCATGTGGGCCTGGGCCCGCACGGCGCGGTCGACGTCGATGTCGCCGAGAAACAGGCGCTGACGGACCGGGACGCGGGCACGCTGCTGATCCGCGACGCGGGCTCGCCCTCGGACACCCGCTGGACCGACGCCCGCGAGGACCTGCCGAAGATCATCCGAGCCGGGCGGCACATCGCCCGCACCCGCCGCTACATCCGGGGCTACGCCCACGAGATCGAGCCCGACGACCTGGTGGCGTACGTCGCCCAGGAGGCCCGGCGCGGCGACGGCTGGGTCAAGCTGGTGGGCGACTGGCTGGACCGGGGCACCGGCGACCTCTCCGCCTGCTGGCCGCGCGAGGCCGTGGAGGCGGCGATCGCGGAGGCCCACCGGCTGGGCGCGCGGGTCACGGCCCACTGCTTCGCGGAGGACTCTCTGCGGGACCTGGTCGAGGCGGGCATCGACTGCGTCGAGCACGCGACGGGCCTCACGGAGGACACGATCCCCCTGTTCGCCGCACGGGGCGTGGCGATCGTCCCGACCCTGGTGAACATCGCGACGTTCCCGAACCTGGCGGCATCCGGCGAGACCAAGTTCCCCGACTGGTCGGCCCACATGCGCCGCCTCCACGAACGCCGCTACGACACGGTGCGTTCCGCGTACGACGCGGGCATCCCGGTGTACGTCGGCACGGACGCCGGCGGCACGCTGCCGCACGGCCTGGTCGCGGCGGAGGTCGCGGAGCTGGTGACGGCCGGCATTCCGGCGCCGGCGGCCCTGTCGGCGACGACATGGGGCGCACGGGAGTGGCTGGGGCGGCCCGGGTTGGCGGAGGGGGCGGCGGCGGACCTGGTGGTGTACGAGAGCGATCCGCGCGCGGACGTACGGGTGCTGGGGGCGCCGCTGCGGGTGGTACTGAACGGGCGGATCGTGAGCTGAAGCAGTGAGCTGACACGGCCACCCGGGTGAATGTGGAGAACGTACGTGCCGTGTGATTCGAAGATCTGCGCGGAAACCTCACGTAGGGGTGAAGTCCCGTCAGATTGCTGACCGTTGACTGCCTGTACGTAATTCTTACCGGGTCCCAAGCGTGTCTCTTCCGAGGGGTCCCCAAACCGTGAACGCCAACAACTTCCGCCTGCCCGCACGCCGTCTGGCCACCGTCGCGGCGGCCACCGCCCTGGCCGCAGGCCCCGCGTCCCTGGCCCATGCGACGGAGGACCAGGGCCGCGCGAGCGCGGTCGTCCTGCGCACCGGGCTGAACGTGTCCCTCCTCAACAAGAGCGTGAACGTCCCGCTCGCGGTCGCACTGAACGAGGTGCAGGCACCCCAGAGCGCCGAACAGACGGCGCTGACCGCGAAGTTGGACGGTGTGGACGGGGGGAAGCCGTTCACGGTGCTGGGTGCGGAGGTCGCGGAGGCGAAGGCGACGGTGGCGGAGGGGAGGGCTGAGGCGTCGACGACCCTCGCGCACGCGAAGCTCCACGTCCCGGGCCTTCCGCTCCTCTCGCTGATCGAGGTCGAGCAGGTGACATCGAAGGCGACCTGCGTGGCGGGGGAGAAGCCGGTCGCCTCCGCCAACCTCCTGGGTTCGGTGACGGCTCTCGGCAAGAAGGTGACACTGACGCCGAGCGGTCCGGTCGTGGTGAAGGTGCCGGCTGTCGGCGAGGTCAGGCTGGCCCTGTCCCAGACGGAGACGACGACACGTACGGCCGCCGCGACCGCGCTCGAACTCACGGTGTCCGTCAACCCGTTGGACCTGAACGTGGCGGAGGTCGAGGGGACGGTGACACTGGCGAAGGCGACGTGCGAGGCGCCGGCCGTACAGGGGGCGCCGCCTGCTTCGCCCGCACCGGCTTCGGACGTGAAGCCCCAGGGGGCACCGGCCGAGGCGGGCCTCGCGGAGACGGGCGGCGGCTCGATGACGCCGTATCTGGCGGGCGGGGCGCTGGCGTTGCTCGCGGCGGGCGCGGGAGCGGTCGCACTGGCGCGCCGAGGCAAGAACTGACGCGGGGCCGGGTTTCTTCGCCCCCGCCGCCCTTACCCGTTCCCATCCCTGGGGGCTGCGCCCCCAGGGACAGGATGGGACGGGTAGGGGCGGCGGGGGCGAAGAAACTCACCGGCCAGCCAACATCACCGCCCGATCAAACGCCTGCAAAAACCCATTCACCGTCACCCGATCCCGCACCGCCACCCGCAACCACTCCTCCCCCAACCCAGGAAACGTGTCCCCCCGCCGCACCGCATACCCCAACCCCCGCAAATGCCCCCGCACCACATCCCCCCGAGGCACCCGCACCAACACGAACGACCCCTCCGCCGCCCCCACCACCCGCACCCCGTCAGACCCGAACTCAGCAAGCCCGGCCACAAGATGCGCCCGATCGGCGGCGATACGCCGCGCCGCCTCCTCCGCCTCCGCCAGCGCCCGCCCGGAAACACACGCCTCCGCCGCGGCCAACGCCGGCGTGGACACCGGCCACAACGGCTGCGCCCGCTCCAGCTCGACAATCGTCGACGGCGCCGCCAGCACGTACCCGATCCGCAGCCCCGCCAGCCCCCACGTCTTCGTCAGACTCCGCAGCACCACAAGCCCGGGCACATCCGTACGCCCGGCCAGCGCCTCCCGCTCACCCGGCACCGCGTCCATGAACGCCTCGTCGACCACCAACGTCCGCCCAGGACGCGCGAGTTGGGCGATGACGCCCGCCGGATGCAGCACCGACGTCGGATTCGTCGGATTGCCGATCACCACCAGGTCCGCGTCCTCGGGCACGAGCCCCGGGTCCAGCCGGAACCCGTCCTCCGCCTGCAACAGCACCCGCTCCACGGCATGCCCGGCTTCCCGCAACGCCGCCTCCGGCTCCGTGAACTGCGGATGCACGACCACCGGCCGGCGTACCTCCAGCGCACGCGCCAGCAGCACGAAGGCCTCCGCGGCCCCGGCGGTGAGCAGCACCCGCTCCACCGGGACCCCGTGCCGGGCCGCCACCGCCGCCCGCGCGGCCCGCCCGTCGGGGTACGCGGCGAGCCCGTCCAGCGACCCGGCGATGTGCTCGCGCAGCCAGGCCGGGGGAGCGCCGGCCCGGACGTTCACGGCGAGGTCGACCAACTTGGCGCCGTCGTCACGTACTTCGGCGTCCCCGTGGTGCCGCAGATCGTGCGTGTCTGTACCGATGCCGGTATCAGTGTCTCTGTCAGTGCGCATGAGTGTGCGAGTGCCCGTGTGAGTGCTGCCCATGATGCTGACTGTCGTGGTGGCCGTCGTGATGGCCGTCGTCGTCCGGATGGAAGTGCGGCTGCTGAGGCATCCCGACCTTGTCCTCGAAACCGGGCAGCGCGATCCGGTACACGCACGAGTCGCAGTTCATCCGCAGATCCCCGCGCACGGCCTCCCGGTACCGCTCCATCACCAGATCGAGCAACTCCGGCTCCGGGCCGATGACTTCGGCGGACCGCACCTCGACCTCCGGGTGCGCGGCGGCCCAGCCCTCGGTCTGCTGCCGCACCCGGTCCGGCAGGATCCCGGTGAACAGGAAGTAGGGCAGGACCACGATCCTGCGCGCCCCCAACCGCACACACCGGTCGAGCCCCGACGGCACGTCCGGCGCCGCCAGCGACACGAACGCCGTCTCCACACCGGCGTACCCACGCCCCTCCCACAGCAGCCGCGCCGCCTTGAGCACCTCGGCGTTGGCGTCCGGGTCGGTGGAGCCGCGCCCCACCAGCAGCACGGTCACGTCGGCCCGGTCGGCGGGCGTCCGTGTCCCGGCGCCTCCCAGCGCCTCCTCCAGACGTCGTTCCAGAACGGCCAGCAGCGCCGGGTGCGGGCCCAGCGGACGCCCGTACGTGTACGAGATCCCCGGGTGCCGTTCCTTCTCGCGGGACAGCGCCGCCGGGATGTCCCCCTTGGCGTGCCCGGCGGACACCAGCATCAGCGGAACGGCGGCGAACCTCCGTACCCCCCGCTCCACCAGCTCGGTCACAGCATCGCCCAGCGGCGGCGGCGACAGCTCGATGAAGCCGCCGGCGACGGGCAGTTCGGGGTTACGGCGCCCCAACTCCCGTACGAAGTCACGGAAGGCCTCGGCCCCGGCCTCGTCCCGGGTGCCGTGGCCGGCGATGAGCAGGGCGGGCGGCGGGGTGGTCACGATTTCTCCTCAAGCGTTGAAACGGACTGTGAAGTGGGTTGGAACTTGGAAGTGGGCTGGAACTCAAGGGGGTTGAGAGGGGAGCCGGTCGGCGACCCCGTCAGGGCGTTCACCGCTCCGTCGCCTCCTGCCAGCGATACCCGCGAGGCGTCACCATACGGCCCGCGATGTTCCGCGTCGCGGTGTTGCCGACGGTCACGACCGTCATCATGTCGACCGTCGCCGGGTCGAGGCCGGCCAGCGTCGTGACGCGGCTGGACTCGTCGGGCCGCGACGCGTTCCGTACGACACCCACGGGCGTCGTCGGCTCCCGGTGCGCGCCGAGGACGGCGAGCGCCTTGGGCAGCTGCCAGTCACGGCCCCGGCTGCGCGGGTTGTAGAACGTCACGACGATGTCCGCCTCGGCCGCCGCCCGCACCCGCCGCTCGATGACCTCCCAGGGCGTGTGCAGATCGGACAGGCTGATGGAGACATGGTCGTGGCCGAGCGGGGCCCCGAGGATCGCCCCGGCGGCGAGGGCCGCCGTGACGCCCGGTACCCCGACCACGTCGATGTCGTCGGAGGCCTCGGCGAGCGCGGGCGACGCCATCGCGTACACGCCCGCGTCCCCGCTGCCGATCAGCGCGACCGCCTGCCCCTTCCGGGCCTCGGCCACCGCCGTCCGCGCCCGCTCCTCCTCGGCCCCGAGCCCCGACTCCAGGACGCGGGTACCGGGCCGCAGCAGATCACGGATCTGGTCGACGTACTGATCGAGCCCGACGAGCACGGACGCCCGCCGCAACTCCGCCTCGGCACGCGGCGTCAGCAGATCCCGCGCCCCCGGCCCGAGCCCGACCACCGCGAGCCGCCCGCGCCCCGGCCGCCGTACGACGGCACAGGTCGCCATGGCCGGCGCCCCGTCCGCCCGCTCCGACTTCCTTTTGGGTACGAGGAGTTCGCCCCCGCCGACCAGCGCCGCGGCCTCCGCCACGGACGGCGTACCGACGGCGGCGAGCGGCGCGGCGGACGGATTCGGCACGTCGACCTCGGCCAACTCGGCGGCGGAGTACGTCAGTACAGGCACCCCGAGCCGCCCGGCGGCCCCGACGATCCCCGGCTCGCCCGCCTTCGCGTCGACGGTGGCCAGCGCGCCGACGGAGGCCACCGAGAGCCCCGCGTCCGCCAACGCGCCCTGAACCAGCCCCAGTACCTCGTCCTCGGGGGCCCCCTTCGAGGCGCCCACACCGACGACGAGGGACGGCGGCCGGAGGACGACCTCGGACCCGGCCGGCTCAAAGGCCCTGTCCGTCACCCGGATCGTCGGCCCACCACCGCTCTCCGCGCCTGCCGCACTCCCGACATTCGACGGCAGCGCGGGCAGCGGCCAGCTCAACTCCAGGTCCAGCGCCACGGGTTCACCGTCGAGCAGCGCCCGCGAGACCCCGGCGACATCCCCCTCCACGGGCATCCCGAGCGTGTCGAGGCCCGGCACCCCCACGGCGTCCGTCGCGGTGGTCACCACCGGCTCCGCACCCAGCAACTTCCCCACCGCACGGGCGAGTTCATTGGCCCCGCCGCCGTGCCCGCCGACCAGCGAGACGGCGAACCGCCCGCCCTCGTCGACGCACACCACACCCGGGTCGGACGCCTTGTCGGACAGCAGCGGCGCCACCAGCCGTACGACCGCCCCCGTGGCCAGGAAGCACACGAGCTGCTCGCACTCGCCGAACGCGCGCCGGACGGCGTCGGCGACCGGCCCCTCGTACACACGCGTACGGTCGGGCCAGGCGGCGGCAAGCCGATCACGCGCCGCCGCGCCCGCCGCCGTCGCGGAAATCAGGCCGATCACAGAGCAACTCCTTCTTCGTCCATGTGTGTTGCGGGGCGCGTGCCCCACAGCAGGAAAACGGGATTGGTCGCCGCGAGGCGGGTCACCCCACCCGGCAGGGGTGCCAGTCGGGACGACTGGAGCAGGACGCCGTCGCAGTCGAGTCCGGCCCCGGTGAGCGCCTCGCGCACCGCCGGTACCCGGTCGAGGGCGGCCAGCGCGACCACCACCGTCCGCCGGGCCCGCCGCGCACACGCGGTGACGATGGCGGGCAGCTCGCGCCCGCCCCCACCGATGAACACGGCGTCGGGATCGGAGAGTTCGTGGGCGGGAGCGGGCAGGTCATCGGGCGCGACCCCCTCCACCACCCGCACATCGACACCGTGCGCGGCGGCGTTGGCCCGCACCCGCTCCGCCCCGTCCGGCGTCTTCTCGACGGCGACGACGGCGGCCCCGAGCCGCGCGCACTCCACGGCCACCGACCCCGAGCCCGCGCCGATGTCCCAGACCAGATCGCCGAGGCGCGGCCCGAGCCGGGCCAGCGCCAGGGCCCGTACCTCGAACTTGGTGATCATCGAGTCCCGGTGGGCGAACTCGCCCTCGTCCAGGGCCCATTGACCGGGACCGACGGACTCCCCGGCGACCGTGACGCGCACCGGCGCGAGAACCCGCGCCTCATCGAGACACAGCACCACACTCACCGCGTCGCCCCAGTCCCGCGCCGCCGCCTCGGCGGGCGTGACCCGCTCGACGCGTTCGAGGACGGGGTCACCCAGCGCGGAGGCGACAACGAGAACACGCGCCCCCGGACCGTCGGCCAAGGCCGCGCCCAACTCGGCGGGCCCGGCGCCTGGCCCGGTCAGTACGGCCACCTTGGGCCGCGCCCGGCACACGTTCACCGCCGTACGCAGCGCACGCCCATGCGCGCTGACGACCACCGCGTCGTCCCAGGTCAGCCCGGTCCGCGCGAACGCCGCCGCGACGGAGGACACCCCCGGCCGGACATCGAGCCGCCCGGCCCCGAACCGCTCGGCCAGCGCCCGTACGATCCCGAAGAACCCGGGATCACCGGAGGCGAGCACGACAACGGGCCGCTCCTTCCCGGCGTACTCCTCGATGACGTCGAGGGCAGGCGCCAGCGCCCCGAGGACGACCTGTTCCGCGTCCTCGGGCACCGGGGCCGCCGCCAGATGCCGCCGGGCACCCACGACCAGCGCGGCCCCCGCGACGGCGGCCAGGGCCTCCGGGGAAAGCGGCGCCCCCGTCCCCGTACCGATGACCGTGATCACGTACTCGCCCCTCGCTCGCGCAGCGCCCGGCGGGCGGCCGGGTCGGCCTTGCGGAAGCCGTGGAAGTGGCCGGGGTGGTAGAGGTGCGAGCGGGTGCCGCTGGCGTCGAGGGCCGGGCCGACCAGGAACAAGGTGTGCTTCCACAGCTTGTGCTCCTTGACCGTCTCCTCCAGCGTCTCGATCGTGCATCGCACGACCAGCTCCTCGGGCCAGGTCGCCTGATAGGCGATGACGACCGCCGTCGAGGTCGGATAGCCACCTTCCAGCAGCTCCCGCACCAGCTGCCCACTGCGCGCGGCGGAGAGGAAGATCGCCATGGTGGTCCCGTGCCGGGCGAACTCGCGCACCTCCTCGCCCGGCGGCATGGGGGTCTTGCCGCCGCCCAGCCGGGTGAGGATCACGGACTGCGCGACCTCGGGAATGGTCAGCTCACGCTGGGCGAGGGCGGCGACTGCGGAGAAGGAGGAGACCCCGGGCACGATCTCGGTCTCGATCCCGATCTCGGCACACCGGTCGACCTGCTCCTGCGTACCGCCCCAGAGCGCCGGATCGCCGGAGTGGATACGGGCCACCCGCAGACCCTCGCGCACGGCACGCTCGTACACGGCGACGACGTCTTCGAGCGACATCGTCGCCGAGTCGAGGATCTCCGCCCCCTCGCGCGCATGTTCGAGCACCGCCTCCTGTACGAGGCTGGCCGCCCAGATCACGACATCCGCCTCGGCGATGGCACGGGCGGCGCGGAAGGTCAGCAGATCGGCGGCGCCGGGGCCGGCACCGACGAACGTCACCTTGCCGGTGGGAGCGCCAGTGGGAACGTCGGCCGTGGGAGCCATGGGACGGGATCCTCTCGTACGGAACATGCTGCGTGAACCAGTGGACTAGGGGGACTTCAGGGAAGTCGGAGGTGCGCGAAGGCGGGTTGATCGGATAGCAAGAGCACATGGCGGTCTTCGTCGCGCTCGGCGCGTTCCTGATGACGCTGGCCGGCGGCTGGACGGCACTGCGTGTGACCGACCGCCGCCATCTCGTCCTGGGCCTGGCCGGCGGCCTGATGCTGGGCGTGGTCGGCCTCGACCTGCTGCCGGAGGCACTGGACGCGGCGGGCGAGGAGGTGTTCGGCGTACCGGCCGCGCTGCTGCTGTTCGTGACCGGCTTCCTGCTGGCCCATCTGGTGGAACGTCTGCTGGCGGTACGACAGGCGGCGCACGGCGCGGGCACGGGCACCGGGGAACACAACGGCCGGACGCCCCAGGTCGGTCTGACGGCCGCCGCGGCCATGGTCGGCCACAGCGCGATGGACGGCGTCGCGATCGGCGCCGCCTTCCAGGTGGGCGGCGGTATGGGCCTCGCGGTCGCACTCGCCGTGATCGCCCATGACTTCGCCGACGGCTTCAACACGTACACGATCACGAGCCTGTACGGGAACGCCCGCCGCAAGGCCCTGGCCATGCTGTTCGCCGACGCGGCGGCACCGGTGGCGGGCGCGGCCTCGACCCTTCTCTTCACGATCCCCGAACAGGCGCTCGGTTGTTATCTCGGCCTTTTCGGCGGCGTCCTGCTCTATCTCGCAGCCGCCGAGATCCTCCCCGAGGCCCACCACGAACACCCCGCCCACTCGACGGTGCTGTGCACGGTCGCGGGCGTGGCGTTCATCTGGCTGGTGGTGGGCGTATCGGGCTGAGCCGTTCACAATTTCCCGCCCCGCCCGCCGTCGCGCGGCGCAGGCGCGATAAGAGTGGAGAGATAGGGGAGAGGGGCGCCGTCGAGTTCACCGGCGGGCCGGATGGACTCGTCCGCCAGCCCGAGAGCCGACCCCCACACGGCGTCGTCGATCCGCCCGCTCTCCCGCAGGGCCTCGGCGACCTCCTGGGCCTGCCGTCCGAACTTGTACGCCACGACCGTGCCGGGCCCGGCGAGGGCGTCCTTGAGCGTGGCAGCCCCGGCGGTGACGGGCACGAGGGTGAGCGGCTCGGTGCCTTCGGTGAGCACGGCACCGGACCGCGCCGCCAGATCCTGCATGGCGGTGATACCGGGAACGGTCTCGATGACGACGCCGGTCACCAGCTCCCCGATCGTCTGCGCGAGATAGGTGAACGTCGAGTACACGTTGGGATCACCGATGGTCGCGAACGCGACGACCGAGTGCGCCCCGAGCAACTCGGCGACCCGGGCACCGGCGGCATCCCAGGCAGCCTCGCGCCGCGCACGGTCGGACCGTTCATTGAGCGCGAAGACGACCCGGACGACCTTCTCCACGGGCACGTAGTGCAACACGGTGGCCTCGGCACGCCCCCGCTCACCCGTATCCATCACCGGTACGACGACCACATCGGCGGCACGCAACGCGTTGACGCCCTTCACGGTCACCAGCTCGGGATCACCGGGCCCGACCCCCACACCGACAAGCCTGCTGCTGCTCTCGCTGCTCATGACGTCCGGCACCTTTCCACGAACCGACGGGCGACACCGGGCTCAGACGCCCAGTGCGTGTGCAAATAGCTTGCGTGCACACCGCGCTGTACAAAACCCTCGACCCGCCGGGCAGGCGCGCGCACACCCCAAGCGGGCTCCGCCCCCGCCCCGGGCTCCACGACGGTCCGATGGAACTCGTGCCCGCGCATCCGGGTACCGGCGACGGCGAGGACACTGTCACTGACGGCCACGGCATCCCGATAGCCGAGGGTGAGCCGCTCACTCATCCGAGCGTCGGCATCGAGCACCCCGCACATCGGCAGCCCGTCCAACTCCCGGCACAGATACAGCAACCCGGCACACTCGGCGGCAACGGGCGCACCGCTCTCCGCGAGGGCGGCGACGGACTTGCGCAGCGGCTCGTTGGCGGACAACTCAGCGCCATAGACCTCGGGAAACCCACCCCCGATGACCAACCCGCGCGTCCCGTCAGGCAGTTGCTCATCCCGAAGCGGATCGAACACGACGACGTCGGCCCCGGCGGCCCGCAACAACTCGGCATGCTCGGCATAGGAGAAGGTAAAGGCGGCGCCGCCGGCAAGAGCGACGACCGGCGCACTCAGCCCGCCCGGCGTCGTGAGGTTACGTTGCCCAGGCCGTGCTTCCCACTCACCCGCCCCCGCCGCATTTCCAGCCCGGCCGGCACCCCCCAGCCCGTCCGGCGTTTGAGGACGAGGCCGTTCAGGCCGACAGCGGGGGTCTGGGGGCGCAGCCCCCAGGGATGGGACGGGTAGGGGCGGCGGGGGCGAAGCTGTATCCCTCAGCGGCTCCGCCGCGGGCAAAACCTCAGCCGCATCCCAAGCCGCACAAGACAACGCACCCGCACTCCGCGCCAACCCCATCAACGCCTCAAGATCACACCCGGCCTCGACCTGCGCGGCCATCGCGGCCACAGCCTCCACAGCCGCCCCCCGCCGCTCAGCCACAGGCACCAACCCCAGATGCCGAGAAGGCACATCCACCTGCGGAACCCGCCGAAGCACCCCCAACACAGGCACCCCCACCGACTCCAACGCCTCCCGCAACATCTCCTCATGCCGATCCGACGCGACCTTGTTGAGAATCACGCCCCCGACCCGCACCTCCGGATCCCACGACACGAACCCGTGCACCAGCGCCGCCACGGACCGAGACTGCGAAGACGCGTCCACCACCAACACCACCGGCGCCCGCAACAACTTCGCCACCTGAGCCGTGGACGCCAGTTCACCTTCCCCCGCGGCCCCGTCGTACAGCCCCATCACACCCTCGACCACGGCGATGTCACACCCACGCGCCCCATGCACGAACAACGGCCCGACCAACTCGGCCCCGCACATGTACGCGTCGAGATTCCGCCCCACCCGCCCGGTGGCGAGCGCGTGATACCCGGGATCGATGTAGTCCGGCCCGACCTTGTGCGGAGACACGGCAAACCCCCGCGAGGCGAACGCGGCCATCAACCCCGTGGCGACGGTGGTCTTGCCGCTGCCGGAGGAGGGCGCGGCAACAACGAGCCGAGGCACGGAGGCCGAGACCGATGAGGACGACGAGGAAGTCAGCACGGCGATGTCACCACTCGATCCCCCGCTGCCCCTTCTGCCCCGCGTCCATCGGATGCTTGACCTTGGACATGTCCGTCACAAGATCCGCGAACTCCACCAGCTTCTCCGGAGCGTTCCGCCCGGTGATCACCACATGCTGGTTCCCCGGCCGGTCCCGCAGCACCGCGACGACCTCATCGACATCGACCCACCCCCAGTGCATGGGATAGGCGAACTCGTCCAGCACATACAGCCGGTACGTCTCGGCGGCGAGATCCCGCTTGACCTGCTCCCAGCCCTCCCGAGCCTTCTCCTCGTTGTCGAGCTGCTCATCCCGCTGAACCCACGACCACCCCTCGCCCATCTTGTGCCAGTCGACGGACCCGCCCTCCCCGCTGGCCCCCAGCACCCGAAGCGCGTTCTCCTCGCCGACCTTCCACTTCGCCGACTTGACGAACTGGAACACCCCGATGGGCCACCCCTGATTCCAGGCACGCAGCGCAAGCCCGAAAGCGGCGGTGGACTTGCCCTTCCCGACCCCCGTGTGCACGACGACAAGCGGCCGATTACGCCGCTGCCTGGTCGTCAGCCCATCGTCCGGCACGACACTCGGCTGCCCCTGAGGCATTACGCGGCCCTCCTGTTGCCCTGAACGTCCTTGACCAGCCCGGCGATCGACTCGGCCCGCAACTCGTCCAGCGTGACAGCGGTACCCCCGAGTTCCCCCGCGAGCTGCCCGGCGAGCCCCAGCCGAACCACCCCCGACTCGCAGTCGACGACCACGGAGGCGACCCCCTCGGCGGCGAACAGCCGAGCCGCCCGCCCGGCCAGCGCGACCGGCTCCGGCCCACCCGTGGCCCGCCCATCGGTCACGACGACCACCAGCGCCCGCCGAGCCGGATCCCGCATCCGCTCCACCCGCAACACGTCATGCGCCTTCAGCAGCCCGGCCGCGAGCGGCGTACGCCCACCGGTCGGCAGCGACTCCAGCCGTACGGCGGCGGCGTCCACGGAGGACGTCGGCGGCAACGCGACCTCCGCACTCGCCCCCCGGAACGTCACGAGCCCGACCTTGTCCCGCCGCTGATAAGCGTCGAGGAGCAGCGACAGCACAGCCCCCTTCACGGCACTCATCCGCTGCCGGGCAGCCATGGACCCAGAGGCATCCACAACAAAAAGCACGAGATTCCCCTCGCGCCCCTCCCGAGTCGCCTGCCGCAGATCGTCCCGCCGCACGACCAGCCCACGCCCGACCCGCCCCCGCGCCAGCTGATGCGGCGCGGCGGCCTGCACGGTCGCCGCCAAGTGCAGCTTGGTGAGCGCCCCTTGAGGCCGCCGGGACCCTGTCGTCCGCCCCCGCTCGGTCCGCGCCCGCGAACGCCGCCCGGCAGCACCCTCACCCACACCGGGCACACTCAGCACCTTGGTACGAAACGGCTCACCGGCCCGCACGGGCTGCTGCTCCCCGGCCCCGCCCCCCGAGGGCTGCGGCTCCCCACCTTCCCCGGCCTCGGGCTGCGCGGCGGAGTCATCCTCCTCCGGACCGCCAGACTCCGGAGCCTGCCCACCACCGCCACCACCACCGGGCCCGTCCGACCCAGGATCGGGATCAGGATCCTCGTCCTCCCCCGACCCCTGCCCGCCGAACTCCTCCAACGTCTCGTCGAGTTTGTTCTCGTCAAGTCCGGGCGCGTCAAAGGGATTCCGCCTCCGACGATGCGGCAGGGCAAGCAACGCGGCCTGCCGAACATCCTCCGCGAGCACGTCGGTACGCCCGGCCCAGGCGGCCAGCGCAACGGCAGTCCGCGCCATCACGATGTCGGCACGCATCCCGTCCACCTCGAAGGCAGCACAAGTCGCAGCGATCTGCCGCAACGCCCCGTCCCCCAGCCGCACGGACGGCAACAACTCCCGCGCGGCGACGATCCGGGCCCGTACGGCGGACTCCTCATCGGCCCACCGAGTAGCGAACCCGGCAGGATCGTCGTCGTACGCCAGCCGCCGCCGCACGACCTCGACCCGCTGATCGGGCTCCCGCGAGGCCGCGACCTCGACGGTCAGCCCGAACCGGTCGAGCAACTGCGGCCGAAGCTCCCCCTCCTCGGGATTCATGGTCCCGACGAGCAGAAACTTCGCCGCATGCCGTACGGAGACACCTTCACGCTCGACGTAGGAGGCACCCATGGCGGCGGCGTCCAACAGCAGGTCAACCAGGTGGTCGTGAAGGAGATTGACTTCGTCGACGTACAGAATCCCGCGATGCGCATCGGCCAACAAGCCGGGCTCGAAGGCCTTCACGCCCTCCGCAAGTGCCCGCTCGATATCAAGAGCACCGACAAGCCGGTCCTCGGAGGCACCGACGGGCAGCTCGACCATACGGGCGGCCCGGGATTCATAGGCCCCGGCCTCGTGCGGCCCATCAGGACAGGCCGGATCGGGCCCACCGGGATCACACGAGAACCGGCACCCGGAGACGACGTCCACCGCAGGCAACAGTGCCGAAAGGGCCCGTACGGCAGTGGACTTGGCGGTGCCTTTCTCGCCACGGACGAGCACGCCACCCACGGCCGGCGAGACAGCGTTCAGCAGCAGCGCGAGCCGCAGATCGTCCTGGCCGACAACAGCCGTGAACGGAAACGGGGTACTCACTTGTCGTCGCCCTCCAGGTCGCCTTCGAGCTCCAGGTAGGTCGCACGCAGCCGCTCGATCGTGTCGGCGTCCGGCTCGGCCCACAACCCACGGTCGGCGGCCTCAAGCAACCGTTCCGTGATCCCACGCAGCGCCCAGGGATTGGACGTCTTCATGAAGTCCCGGTTCTCCGGGTCGAAGACGTACTCCGCGCTCAGCTTCTCGTACATCCAGTCGTCCACAACCCCAGCCGTGGCGTCGTACCCGAACAGATAGTCCACAGTCGCGGCCATCTCGAAAGCGCCCTTGTACCCGTGCCGCCGCATCGCCGCCATCCAGCGAGGATTGACCACCCGAGCCCGGAAAACCCGGTGGGTCTCCTCGCCCAGCGTCCGCGTCTTCACCTGGTCGGGAGTCGCCGAGTCACCGACGTACGCCTCCGGACTCGCCCCCGTCAGATGCCGCACCATCGCGACCATGCCGCCGTGGTACTGGAAGTAATCGTCGGCGTCGACAAGATCATGCTCACGCGTGTCGACGTTTTTCGCCGCCACCGCGATCCGCCGAAACGCCGTCTCCATGTCCCCCCGAGCAGCCCGCCCATCCAGCCCGCGCCCATACGCATAACCGCCCCAGACTGCGTACACCTCGGCAAGATCGGCGTCAGACCTCCAATTCCGCGCATCGATCAACGGCAGCAACCCAGCCCCATAAGCCCCCGGCTTCGACCCGAAGATCCGAGCCGTGGCCCGCCGCCGATCCCCGTGCTCAGCGGCATCGGCATCCACATGCGCCCGCACGTAGTTGGACTCGGCCGGCTCCTCCAGCTCCGCAACCGCCCGCACCGCATCGTCGATCAACCCGACCACGTGCGGGAACGCGTCCCGGAAGAACCCGGAGATACGCACCGTGACGTCGATACGAGGCCGCCCCAGCTCCGCCACCGGCACCACCTCGAACCCGGTCACCCGCCGCGACGCGTCGTCCCACACCGGACGGCAGCCCAGCAGGGCCAGGATCTCGGCGATGTCGTCGCCCTGGGTCCGCATGGCCGACGTGCCCCAGACCGTCAGGCCGACGGACTTCGGGTACTCGCCGTTGTCGGTCAGGTACCGCTGCACCAGCGAGTCGGCGAGCGCCTGGCCGACCTCCCAACTCAGCCTGGACGGAATGGCCTTGGGGTCGACGGAGTAGAAGTTGCGGCCGGTCGGGAGGACGTTGACGAGTCCGCGTGTGGGTGAGCCCGAAGGCCCCGCCGGGACATAGCCCCCGTCAAGTGCCTTGAGGATGTGGGTGATCTCGTCCGTGGTACGGGCCAGCCGGGGCACCACCTCACGGCACGCGAACTCCAACACCGCGACGGCGTCCGGCAGTTCGAGGCCCAGGACGTCACGCACAAGGGCGGGAACAGTCTCCGCCTCCCACGCCCGCTCCTCCATGCCCTCCGCGAGCCGCCGGCACAGCTGCTCCAGCAGATCGATCGCGTCGGCGGCCGAACGCGCGGGCCCGTCCACCAGATCCGTCAGCTCGACCGGCAGCTTCACCGGAGCCCCCGGCTCGGCCAGCAGCTCCTTCTCCACCAGCCCGAAGTGCTCGGCGAGGCAGGCCCGCAGACCCGGCAGCGCGTTTGCTGCGCCGCCCCACACCTGCGAGGCACGCAGCACGGCCAGTACGAGGTTCACCCGCGCCTCATCGACCGGCCCACCACCCAGGATGTGCAGGCCGTCCCGGATCTGCACGTCCTTGATCTCGCACAGATAGCCGTCGATGTGCATGACGAACTCGTCGAACGCCTCGTCGTCCGGCTGGTCGTCCACATGCAGGTCGTGGTGCAGTTCGGCCGCCTTGACCAGCGTCCAGATCTGCGCGCGCACCGCCGGCGCCTTCGTCGGGTCCAGGTCGGAGACGAGCGCGTACTCGTCGAGGAGTTGCTCCAGCTTCGCCAGGTCGCCGTACGTGTCCGCGCGGGCCATCGGCGGTACGAGGTGGTCGACGACCGTGGCGTGCCCGCGCCGCTTGGCCTGGGTGCCCTCGCCGGGGTCGTTGACGATGAAGGGGTAGACGAGGGGGAGTTCACCGAGCACGGCATCCGGCCCGCACCCCTTGCTCAGCCCAAGTCCCTTGCCGGGCAGCCATTCCATCGTCCCGTGCTTGCCCATATGCACGACCGCGTCTGCACCGAACGAATTCTCCAGCCACCTGTAGGTCGCCATGTAGTGGTGGGAGGGCGGCATGTCGGGGTCGTGGTAGATCGCGATCGGGTTCTCGCCGAAGCCGCGCGGCGGCTGGATCAGCACGACGACGTTCCCGAACTGGAGGGAGGCCAGGACGATGTCGTCCCCGTCGATGTAGAGGGAGCCCGGAGGCTCGCCCCACGCCTCCAGCATCCCGTCCCGCAACTCACCGTCCAGCTTGTCGAACCAGGCCTGGTAGTCGGCGAGCGGCACCCGCGCGGGAGCGGCGGCCAACTGGTCCTCCGTCAGCCACTCCACGTCGTGACCACCGGCCGCGATGAGCCGGTGGATCAACTCGTCGCCGTTGTCGGGGTGTCCCTCGACGACGTACCCGGCGTCCCGCAGCGCGTCCAGCACCCGTACCGCCGAGGCGGGCGTGTCCAGTCCCACCGCGTTGCCGACGCGCGAGTGCTTGGTCGGGTAGGCGGTGAAGACGAGGGCGAGCTTCTTGTCGGCGTTCGGCTTGTGCCTCAACTGGGCGTGCCGTACGGCGATTCCGGCGACGCGCGCGGCCCGCTCGGGGTCGGCGCGGTACACGGGTACGCCGTCGGGGCCGTCCTCCTTGAAGGAGAACGGCACGGTGATCAGCCGGCCGTCGAACTCGGGGATCGCGACCTGCATCGCCGCGTCCATGGGGGAGAGGGCGGCGTCCGAGGCGTCCCACGCAGCCTTGGACGACGTAAGGCAAAGTCCTTGCAGCACAGGGATGTCGAGGTCGGCGAGCGCCCCGATGTCCCAGGCCTCCTCGTCACCGCCGGCCGAGGCCTCGGAGGCGTGGGTGCCGCCGGCGGCGAGGACGGTGGCGATCAGGGCGTCGGCCCCGGCGAGCAGCTCGTACAGTCCCGCGTCGGCCCCGCGCAGTGAACCGCAGTACACGGGAAGGGCGTTGACGCCCCGCGCCTCGATCGCGTCGCACAGCGTGTCGACGAACCCGGTGTTGCCGCTCAGCTCGTGGGCCCGGTAGAAGAGCACCCCGACCGTCGGACGGTCGCTCTCCCGCGCGTACGAGCCGTGCACCCCGTACTCGGGCATCTTCTGCGGCTCGACGAAGCCCTCACCGGTCAGCAGCACGGTGTCCGACAGGAACCGGGCCATCTCCACGAGGTTGTCGGGCCCGCCCTCGACGAGATACCGCAGCGCCTCCGAGACGACACCCGCGGGCACCGACGACTCGGCCATCAACTCGGCGTCGGGCACGGCCTCGCCGCCGAGCAGCACGGTCGGCACACCGGACGTCTTCAGATAGGCGAGCCCGTCCTCCCAGGCCCGCTTCCCGCCCAACAGCCGTACGACGGCGATGTCCGCGCCCTCGACGAGCGCGGGCAGCTCCTCGGCGACGTCCACCCGGGTCGGATTGCCGATCCGGTACGAGGCACCGGAAGCGGCCCGGGCCGCCAGCAGGTCCGTGTCGGCGGTCGACAACAACAACACTGTGCTCATGCGGGCGCTCCCGGTGGAATGAAAGGCAGTCCTTGTGGCGCGCCCGACTCGATGAGCCGCAAGAGCGCGTCCGTGTCCGCGTGCTGTTCGATGAGATCGCCGAGCAGGTCGAGCTGTTCCTCGCGCAGCTCGGCGAAGGAGGTGTCGGGGGCGGGGACGAAGCGGCGGCCCGCGGCGGCGGCCACTTCGCGCAGGAAGGCCCGCCGGAACCCGTCGGATTCGAGCGACCCGTGCCAGTGCGTACCCCAGACGCTCCCGACCCGGCACCCGTCCAAGAAGGCTTCGCCGCCTACGACTTCGGCGACCCCGTGATGGATCTCGTACCCCTCGACGTCCTCGCCGAGGGCGGTACCGACGGGCCGCGTGAGGGTCTTCTCGCGGGCGAACCGCACCCGTACGGGAAGGACTCCGAGGCCTTCTACAAGACCCTGGCGACTCTCGACGTCGTCCTCGATCCGCTCGCCGAGGATCTGGAAGCCACCGCAGATGCCGAGCACGGGCCGCCCCTCGGCGGCCCGGCGCACCAGCGCGTCCGCGAGCCCGCGCTGACGCAGCCACTCCAGCGCGCGAACCGTCCCCCGGGTCCCCGGTACGACGACGAGATCGGCGTCGGCCAGTTCCTCCGGCCGGTCCACGAACCGTACGACGACGCCCGGTTCGGCGGCGAGCGCGTCGACGTCGGTGAAGTTGGACATCAGCGGGATCGCACAGACGGCGACCCGCAGGACGTCCTCCCCGACGGGCGGGGAGACGTTGGACTCCCGCACGGTCCCCCGCAGGGACACCCGCAGCCCGTCCTCCTCGTCGATGCCGAGCCCGTGCCGGAAGGGCAGCACGCCGTACGTCGGCCGCCCGGTGAGCCCGAGCAGCATGTCGAGCCCGGGCTCCAGGAGCGTGACATCGCCACGGAACTTGTTGACGAGGAACCCGGCGACGAGCGACTGGTCCTCGCGGGACAGCAGAGCGACCGTCCCGAAGAAGGAGGCGAAGACACCGCCACGGTCGATGTCGCCGACGACCAGCACGGGGAGCCGGGCATTGCGCGCGATCCCCATGTTGACGATGTCGGTCCGCCGCAGATTGATCTCAGCCGGGCTCCCGGCCCCCTCACAGATCACCGCGTCATACGTGCCCCGCAGTTCGGCGAGACAGTCGAGAACGGTCCCGAGAAGTCGCTGTTGCCGCCCCCCGTGATACCCACGCGCACTCATCTCACCCACGGGCTTCCCCATGAGCACGACCTGACTGCTCTGGTCGCTCCCGGGCTTCAGCAGTACGGGATTCATGAGCGCCGTCGGCTCGATGCGGCACGCCTGCGCCTGCATGGCCTGAGCACGCCCGATCTCGGCACCTTCACGCGTGACGAAGGAGTTGAGGGACATGTTCTGCGCCTTGAACGGCGCGACCTTGACGCCCTGCCGCACGAGCCACCGGCAGATCCCGGCCGTGACGACGCTCTTGCCGGCATCGGAGGTGGTCCCGGCGACAAGCAGCCCACCACCGAGGGCCCCGCCACTCATGAGGTACGCCCCTTCTTCGCGACGAGCCGTCCGGCGACACTGACCCCGAGGGCCAGCCAGGTGACCCGCCGGGACAGCCGTACGGCCCGTTCGACGTCCTGGACGCCGACGGCACGCCCGTACTCCCCGTTGAGCACGGGCCGATGCTCGACCCGCCCCGCGTAGGACAGCGTCCCGCCGAGCCGGACCCCCAACGCCCCCGCGAAAGAGGCCTCGACGGGCCCGGCGTTGGGACTGGGATGGCGCCCGGCATCGGCACGCCAGGCCCGGAGAGCCCCGCGCGGATCACCACCGGCGACAGCGGCGAGTACGGCGGTCAGCCGTGCCCCCGGCCACCCGGCGAGGTCGTCGAGCCGGGCGGAGGCCCACCCGTACCGCCGATACCGCGACGACTTGTGCCCGACCATGGCATCAAGGGTGTTGACGGCCCGGAACCCGACCAGCCCGGGCACCCCACCCACAGCGCCCCAGACCAGCGCGCCCACAACGGCGTCGGAGGTGTTCTCGGCGACGGACTCGACGACGGCCCGGGCGATCCCGTCGGAGTCGAGGGCCTGCGGATCCCGTCCGCAGAGGTGGGGCAACCGCTCCCGCGCGGCCTCGACATCGCCGGCCTCCAGGGCCCACCCGATGCCACGGGCCTCACGAGCGAGCGAAGTCCCCCCGACCACGGCCCAGGTGGCGGCGGCGGTGAGTGCGACGGAAGCGGTACGGGACGGACGTACGAGGGAACCGGCCGCGGCGGCGAGCGCGACGGCGCCTCCCACACATACGGCGGTGTGCAGCGCGCCCCACCCCCGGTGGTCCCGCCACAGCACCCGTTCGACGGCGCCGGCGGCCCGGCCGAACGCGGCGACCGGATGCCCGCGGCGAGGGTCGCCCAGGACCAGATCACCGAGGAGTCCGGCGGTGGCGCCGTACGCGAAGACGCGATCGGCACGCATCGGCTCAGCCGGCCGAAGTGGCGGGAGAAACCCCGGTCATGGACCTCGAACGCGAACGGCAGCCGAGCATGGCGATATGTCCTCACTCAGGGTGTCCACGCCCTGGTTCGACGAGACCGGCGGCGAGAGTTCCTGGCTCCCGGGGTTACCTACCCCGGTGACAGTGGCGGGACCGCGCCGGATTCGCACCGGCTTCCTCTTCTGCCGCCGTACATGGCTCCGGCAGTCCACCACGGGCCCGGAACACCCGTCAACTTGCCGTTGACCTGGAAAGGAGGACTGTGCTGAGCCCCACACCGCAACCGCACCGCGACCGGATCGCGGGCCTGAAGAGGTGCCCTCGGCGGGGCGTCCGCCGGGCTCTTCGGACCCTCAGGCCACGATCAGATAGATCCCGTACGCCACCACGGCCGCGCAGGCGGCGAAGCACGCGTACGCTCCCGCGACCGCCGGCGCCGCCGACCCGCCCTGCGCCACCGCCCTTTCGTGGCGCGAGAGTCCGACGATGCCCAGGGTGAAGACGCCCACCATGGCCACGGTGATGACGAGGCTGACGCCGAAGACGGAGCCGAGGGCCGCCCAGTCGATCTTCATGTTGCTTCTTCCTTGCTCGGACTAGGACTTGGACACGGACGCGGAACCGGACGCAGAACCGGGACGTAGAACCGGACGCGGAACCGGCCTCAGAGGGCCGTCGCCGACGGCTTCGCCGTGACCTCGGCCGGGGAGGGGATGGTGGCCGTGAGGTCGTCGGTCACGGTGCCCGCCGGGGGAGGGGTCACGGCGGCGATGGCCGTCGTGACGACGCCCGCGGGTTCCTCGCCCGAACCCTCGCCCTCGACGTCGTTGACGTTCGTGTGGTCGATCACCTCGCGGCGCGACACGACCCAGATCGCCGCGCTCGAAGCGATCAGGAAGACGGCCACCAGCGCCGTGCCCCAGTCGCCGAACCCGGTCACCCACTCGGCCACCGCACCGACCAGCGCCGCCGCGGGCAGCGTCAGCCCCCACGCCACGAACATCCGGGTCGCCGTCGACCAGCGGACCACGCCGCCCTTGCGGCCGAGGCCCGCGCCCATCACCGAGCCCGACACCGAGTGGGTGGTGGAGAGGGAGAAGCCGAGGTGGGAGGAGGCCAGGATGACCGTCGCCGCGCTGGTCTGGGCGGCGAAGCCCTGCTGCGGCTGGAGGTCGGTCAGGCCCTTGCCCATCGTGCGGATGATGCGCCAGCCGCCGAGGTACGTGCCGAGCGCGATGGCCAGGCCCGCGGAGAGGATGACCCAGACCGGCGGGTCGGAGTCGGGGGCGACGGCGCCACCGGCGACCAGGGCGAGGGTGATGATGCCCATCGTCTTCTGCGCGTCGTTCGTGCCGTGGGCCAGCGACACCAGGCCCGCGGAGGCGATCTGGCCGGCCCGGAAGCCCTTCTCCGCCGCCTTGCCCTCGGCCTGCCTGGCGCTGAGCCGGTACGACAGTCGGGTTGCCAGCATCGCGGCGATGCCCGCCACGATCGGGGCGGCGATCGCCGGGATCAGCACCTTCGTCACCAGGACGTCGCCGTGGACGGCGCCCGTGCCGGCCGAGGCGATGGTCGCGCCGATCAGGCCGCCCATCAGGGCGTGCGAGGAACTGGAGGGAAGCCCGACCAGCCAGGTCAGCAGGTTCCAGAGGATCGCGCCGACCAGCGCGGCGAAGATCACCTCTGGGCGGATACCGCTCTCGTCGACAAGGCCCTTGGAAATCGTGTTGGCGACCTCCACGGAGAGGAAGGCGCCCACGAGGTTGAGGACGGCCGACATGGCCACCGCGACCTTGGGCTTCAGTGCGCCGGTCGAGATGGTGGTGGCCATCGCGTTGGCGGTGTCGTGGAAACCGTTCGTGAAATCGAACGCGAGCGCGGTGACGACCACGATCGCGAGGATCAGCGAGAAGCTTTCCATGTACCCATTACCCAGATTTCTTCGGGACGTCAGTGGCTGGTGGACCGTAAGCAATCTGGATGAACGGAAGATGAACTGACGGGAGATGGAGGATGACCTGGTGTGGGGCCCCGCCTCACGCCCCCTTCGCGAACCGCTTGAGCTGGGCCGACGTCCCGTTGAAGAGATTCTGGTCACCCGGCAGCGTGCCGCTGTTGTCGTACTGCCAGAACGTCCAGAGCTTCCAGCCGCCGGACGGCAGCGCCCCGGCGTCGGCCGCGTTGTAGCGGGCCAGCCACAGGGCGTGCTTCGAGGTGAAGACACTGCTGCTGTTCGTGCAGTTGTTCCACCAGTGGGCGGTCGTGTAGATCACCGGACGGCGGCCCGTGAGCCGGTTGACCTCGTTGCTGAAGGCCGTGATCCAGCTCGCCATCTTCGCCTTGCTCAGGCCGTAGCACTTCTTCTCGCCGTACGGGTTGTACTCGATGTCGAGCGCGGGCGGCAGCGTCCAGCCGTCCGCGCGCCAGGCCCCGCCGTTGCGTACGAAGTGCCGGGCCTGGGTGATGCCGGACGACTTGTCCGGCAGGGCGAAGTGGTAGGCGCCGCGGATCAGGCCCGCGGCCCGTGAACCGTTGTACTGCTGGCTGAAGTACGGATTGCGGTAGGTGTGGGACTCGGTCGCCTTGACGTACACGAAGGTGGCGCCCTTCGCCTTCGCGGCCCGCCAGTCGACGTTCTTCTGGTGCGACGAGACGTCGTGCCCCTTGGGCTTCGCGGCGGCCGAGACCGGAACCTCCGTCAGGACGGTTCCCCCGATGGCGAGCGCCGCAGCGGTGGCCGCGAGGGCGCGCGAACGGCGACGTAACGGTGTGCGACGGACGGGCTGTAACGGCTTGGGATCGCGGGCCATGTGTCCCCCCGGAATGGCTGCGTACGGAAAAATCTCCCAGAGGCTACTGGAAGATCGACAAATCGCCATCGCTCTCCGGCCAAAGCGCGCCCACGCGCCGATGCATGCGCATATGCGCCCTTACGGCCAACGGAGTTCGGCCCTACAGTGCCCTCGCCCGGCGTCGGCCCGGGACCGCGCCTGGCAGGATCACGGCATGGCTGAGCAGCGACGGGACGGACGTGACGTGGGGGACAGTGCGCCGGAGGCGACTACGGCGGAGGAGCGCGCCGTGCCCGACGCCGTGCCCGACGAGAAGGCGCGCGCCTGGGCCGCGCTCGTCGCGACGGCCCGCCGCACGGTGGCCGACGGGCTGGTCGTCGGCACCTCCGGCAATGTCTCCGTACGCGTCGGGGACACCGTCCTGGTCACCCCGTCCGGCGTTCCGTACAAACGGCTCGCCCCCGCCGACATCGTCGGCGTCGACCTGACCGGCCGCCAGGTTCTCGGCACCCTCACCCCGACGAGCGAACTGCCGATGCATCTCGCCGTCTACCGCGCCACCGACGCCCGCGCCGTCGTCCACACCCACGCCGTCCACGCGACGGCCGTCTCGACGCTCGTACGAGAGCTGCCGCTGATCCACTACATGGCGGCCGACCTCGGCGGCCCTGTCCGGGTCGCCCCGTATGCGACATACGGCACGCCGGAGTTGGCCGAGAACACGCTCCAGGCCCTGACCGACCGCACCGCCTGCCTCCTCCAGAACCACGGCACGATCGCGTACGGCACCACCCTCGACCAGGCGTACGACCGCACCGCCCAACTGGAGTGGATGTGCCGCGTCTGGCTGACGGCGTCCGCCCTGCCCGGCCTCTCCCCGACCCTCCTGACGGAGACCCAGGTGAACCAGGCGGGGGAGCGCCTCAGGGGGTACGGGCAGCAGCAGAGGTAGGGCCTGCGTCTCCGGCCCATCCAGCCCGGGCGGGGCTTGATCTTTCAGCCCGTCCGGCGTTTGAGGACGAGCGTGTTCAGCGCGTTCTTTCCCACCCACCCGCACCCATCAGCGCCGCCCGCCCCTCCAGCCCGTCCGGCGTTTGAGGACG
>NZ_JBSFMT010000046.1:0-87185 GCF_053599695.1 Streptomyces sp. NPDC000878
TACCCTTCCCATCCTTCTGGGGGCGCAGCCCCGAGGATGGGAACGGGTAGGGGCGGCGGGGGCGAAAAGCATCAGGTCAGGTCGAACTCCCCTTCTCGTGCCCCCGACACGAACGCGCCCCATTCCGCAGGCGTGAAAATCAGGGAAGGGCTGTGCGGGCGGCCACTGTTGCGCATCGCGATGAACCCCTCGACAAAGGCGATCTGGACATCCCCTCGCCCACTGCTGCTGGACTGCCAGTCGGCGTTGCTGAGGTCCAGCTCCGGCTTGTCCCAGCCCGCGAGCGGGTGCTCCTGGATCGTGCTCTCGGCCACGTCCGTGCTCCTCCCGGTTTCGTCGTCCGCCGTCAGCCTAGCCATCGCTTCCTGCCGCCGACAGGCCACGTGAGGGGGATGCTTCAGGAGGTGGGCGGTTCGCTGCCGACGAGCCACATGGAAAAGAACTGGGAGCCACCGCCGTAGGCATGCCCCAGGACCCGGCGAGCCCCGTCCACCTGGTGTTCTCCGGCGAGGCCGCGCACCTGAAGGGCCGCTTCCGCGAAGCGGATCATGCCCGAGGCGCCGATCGGATTGGTGGAGAGAACGCCGCCCGACATGTTGACCGGCAGGTCCCCGTCCAGCTCGGTGACCCCGGACTCCGTCAGCTTCCAGCCCTCGCCCTCCGCCGCGAAGCCGAGATTCTCCAGCCACATGGGTTCGTACCAGGAGAACGGTACGTACATCTCGACGGCGTCGATGTCCCGGCGCGGGTCGGCGATCCCTGCCTGCCGGTACACGTCGGCCGCGCAGTCCTGGCCCGCCTTCGGCGACACGGCGTCCTTGCCCGCGAAGAGCGTGGGTTCGCTGCGCATCGCGCCGCCGTGCAGCCAGGCGGGCGGGCGCGGGGAACGGGCGGCGCCGGCGCGGTCGGTGAGGACCATCGCTACGGCGCCGTCGGAGGACGGACAGGTCTCGGAGTAGCGGATCGGGTCCCACAGCATGGGCGAGGCCTGGACCTTCTCCAGGGTGATGTCGTGCTCGTGCAGATGCGCGTACGGGTTCTTCAGCGCGTTGCGCCGGTCCTTGTACGCGACCAGCGAACCGACCGTGTCGGGGGCACCGCTGCGCCGCATGTACGCGCGGACATGCGGGGCGAAGAAGCCGCCCGCCCCGGCCAGCAGCGGCTGCTGGAAGGGGATCGGGAGGGACAGTCCCCACATGGCGTTCGACTCGGACTGTTTCTCGTAGGCCAGGGTGAGGACGGTGGCGTGGACGCGGGACCTGACGAGGTTGGTGGCGACGAGGGCCGTGGACCCGCCGACCGAGCCGGCCGTGTGCACGCGCAGCATCGGCTTGCCCACCGCACCAAGGGCGTCGGCGAGATACAGCTCGGGCATCATGACGCCCTCGAAGAAGTCGGGCGCCTTGCCGATGACGACGGCGTCGATGTCGGCCCACGTCAACTCGGCGTCCGCGAGGGCCCGTTGGGCGGCCTCCCGCACCAACCCGGCCATGGACACGTCCCGTCGGGCGGCGACATGCCTGGTCTGACCGATCCCGACGACCGCCACGGGTTCACTGGGCATGACGGGGCTCCCCTTCGAGTACGGCGACCAGGTTCTGCTGGAGACAGGGCCCGGAGGTGGCGTGGGCGAGGGCCCGGTCGGACTCGCCCCGGTGGATCCGGGCGGCGGCCTCGCCGATGCGGACGAGCCCGGCGGCCATGATCGGATTGGCGGCGAGGGCACCCCCGGAGGGGTTCACGCAGACCTCGTCGCCGAGGCGGAGGGCCTTGCGCAGGACCACCTCCTGCGAGGTGAACGGCGCGTGCAACTCGGCGGTGTCCACGGGCCGTTCGAAGGCGCCGGCCTTCTCGGCGGCGAGGCGCGTCGACGGTGAGTCGGTCAGCTCACGGACGCCGAGCGAGTGCGCCTCGATGCGGTGGTCGATGCCCCGGATCCAGGCGGGCCGCTCGCACAGTTCCCGGGCGCGGTCACCGGCCGCGAGGATCACGGCAGCGGCCCCGTCACTGATCGGCGGACAGTCTCCGGTACGGAGCGGATGCACGACATACTCCCCCTGCGGCACCGAACCCCGCAGCTGGGCATGGGAGTTGGTGCTTGCCGCGTCCCGGCTCCGGGCGGCGACGGCCGCGAGCGCGGGCTCGTCGGTGTCGCCCGTGTCGATGAGCGCCTGCGCCTGGAGCGCGGCGAGCGCCACGGAGTCCGGCCACAGGGGGGCCACGTAGTACGGGTCGAGCTGCCGGGTCAGGACGTCACGCACCGAGCCCGGCGAGGACTTGCCGTAGGCGTACACGAGTGCCGTGTCGGCGTCGCCGGTCAGCAGCTTGGTCCACGCCTCGTACAGCGCCCACGCCCCGTCCATCTCCACGTGCGACTCGGAGATCGGCGGCCATGCGCCGACGCCGTCGAGGGCCAGGGTGAAGGAGAAGGCGCGGCCGGCGAGATAGTCGGAGGAGCCGGAGCAGGTGAAGCCGATGTCGCTGGTCTTCAGGCCGGTTTGGTCGAGCACATCGTGCAGTACCGGCATGAGCATCTCGACTTCGGACAGCTCGTCGCTGGTGCGCCGGTGTTCGGTCTGCGCGAAGGCGACGACGGCGATCTCGCGTGTCACAGCGACTCCTTGTACGTCTCGTAGTCCGCGTCGGGTTCGCCGGTGGGCCGGTAGTGGTCGGGGTAGCGGCCCCCTTCCGTCCACACCGGTTCGACGCGCAGCCCCATGCGCACCTGGTCGTAGGGGATGCCGCCGATCCGGCCGTGCAGGGCGAGGTCGGCGCCGTCGAGGGCGATGTGCGCGTAGACGTACGGCACTTCGATGTCGAGGTTGCGCGCCTTGATGTTGACGATGCAGTACGTGGTGACCGTGCCCCCGGGTCCCACCTCGACCTGCTCGGCCGTGCCGACACCGCAGGTGGGACAGGCGCCCCTCGGTGGGACGTACACCTTCCGGCAGGACGGGCAGCGCTCGCCGACGATCCGCCGGTCGGCGAGGGCGTTGATGTAGGCGGTCTGGGCGCGGCCGGGCGAGTAGGTGTAGTCGAGACGGGCCTGGGCGACGATGCCGGTCACCATGTCCTCGAACTGCCCGTCGTGGTCAGTCGGTTGAGCCTCCACTTCGCTGTCGTACGGTTCGAAGCAGGCGATGTCCGTGATCGCGCCGGAGCGTTCCGCCGCCCAGCGGACGCATACGCGCATGCCGGTGTGCACGACGTCGGGGCCGGGGGCGTCGAGGGCGTGCAGGAGGGCAGTGTCGGCGCCGTCGAGGCGGACCAGGACCCAGGCGAAGGGCGTGTCCAGGGGCTGGCCACGGCGCGGGGCGTGGTTCCAGGCCCAGGTGGTGACGGTCCCGGTGGGGGCGACTTCGACCAGGTCTCGCAGCTCGTCGGCGGTCACCGGGTCGTACTCGACGGGCGGGACGAGGGTGCGGCCGTCGGTGGTCCGGACACCGAGGACGACCTGTTCGCGCAGGCCGGTGAGGAAGGCGCTCTGGACGGGGCCCAGGGAGCGGGTGAAGGGGAATTCGACGACCAGGGGGGCTTTGAGGACTTCGGTGGTCATCCCGGGGGTGCTCCTTCGCGGTCAGGCCCGCTTGTAGACGGGCGGGCGCTTCTCGGCGAAGGCGCGGGTGCCTTCCTTGGCGTCGGCGGTGTCGAAGATGGGCCAGCCGCGCTTGAGTTCGGCGGCGAGGCCGTCGGTCTCGGTCAGTTCGGCGGTCTCGTAGACCGAGGCTTTGACGGCCTCCACGGCCAGCGGGCCGCAGGCGTTGATCCGTTCGGCGATTTCCAACGCCTTGTCCAGCGCCGTTCCGTCGGGGACCACGTGTCCGATCAGACCGATGGCGGCTGCCTCCTGGGCGGTGTACGGGCGGCCGGTCAGCAGCATTTCCAGGGCGTGGGTGCGCGGTATCTGGCGTTGGAGGCGGACCGTGGAGCCGCCGATCGGGAAGAGGCCGCGTTTGACCTCGAAGAGCCCGAAGGTCGCCGACTCGCCCGCGACCCGGATGTCGGTGCCCTGGATGATCTCGGTGCCGCCGGCGACGCAGTACCCCTCGATCGCGGAGATCACCGGTTTGCGGGGGCGGTGGTGGCGCAGCATCGCCTTCCAGTGCAGATCGGGGTCCGCCTTGAGCCGGTGGCGGTACTGCTCCCCTTCCATTCCGCTCCCGGCCAGGGCTTTCAGGTCCATCCCGGCGCAGAAGGCGCCCCCGGCTCCGGTGAGCACGATGGAGCGGACGGCATCGTCCTCGTCCGCCTCGACCCAGCCGTCGTACAGGCCGACGAGCATCGGCAGCGAGAGCGCGTTCCTGGCCTCCGGCCTGTTGAGCGTGAGCACCAGTGTGGCGTTCTCACGCCGCACGGTCAGGTGTTCCGTGCCACCCATCGACCGTCTCCCCTCTGAAAGAACGAGAACAGGTGAAAGAACGAGAACAGGTTGCAGGAGCGGAGGAAGCACTTCAAGGGTTTTCTGACAGGTAGTCAGATTTCTTCGACGCGGCCCCTTCACACTTGCCGCGCCCTTTGCTCTGATGACCGGCGAGCCGACAACCGCCAGCGGTGCCCGGGGTCAGGAGGAGCGGTGGAGTACAACCTTGCCGACCTGTTCGAGTCGGTGGTCGATGTGGTGCCCGAGCGTGCGGCACTCATGTACCTCGACCATCCGGGCACGGGCGCGGAACGCCGTCTGACCTACGCGGAGTTGGACACCGCCGCCAATCGTGTCGCCCATCATCTGATCGACAGCGGGATACGTCCGGGCGAGCATCTGGGGCTGCACCTCTACAACGGGATCGAGTACCTCCAGACCGTGCTGGGGTGCCTGAAGGCGCGGATCGTGCCGGTCAACGTCAACTACCGCTATGTGGAGGAGGAGTTGGCGTATCTCTACCGGGACGCCAACCTCGTCGCCCTGGTCTTCGACGCGGAGTTCACCGAGCGGGTGGCGGCGGCCCGGCCCCGGGCGACGGCGTTGCGGCATCTGATCCGGGTGGGCGAACCGGACCCGGAGTCACCCGAGTTGAGTGCGGTGGTGGCCTTCGCCGAGGCCGAGGCGTCCGGGTCCCCCGAGCGCGGTTTCCCGGTCCGCTCGGGCGACGACCAGTTCATCATCTACACCGGCGGCACCACCGGTATGCCCAAGGGGGTGATGTGGCGTCAGGAGGACCTGTTCTTCTCGGGGTTGGGCGGTGGCGCCCCGACGGGCGAGCCGGTCAAGTCGCCGCAGGAGCTGGCCGAGCGGGTCGCGGCCGGTGGCGACGGGATCACCTTCTTCCCCACTCCCCCGCTGATGCACGGCACCTCGACCCTGACCGCGTTCATCGCCTTCAACTTCGGCCAACGGGTGGTGATCCACCGCAAGTTCGTGCCGGAGGAAGTGCTGCGCACGATCGAGAAGGAGAAGGTCACGAGCGTGTCCCTGGTGGGCGACGCGATGCTGCGTCCACTGATCGACGCGCTCAACGGGCCGATGAAGGGCACGGACTGCTCGTCGGTGTTCAGTGTCTCGTCGTCCGGCGCGATCATGTCGGAGACGGTGCGCGCCCAGTTCCAGGCGCTGGTGCCGAACGTCATGCTGCTGAACAACTTCGGGTCGTCGGAGTCCGGCTTCAACGGGACGGCGACCGACGACTCGGGCCCCGGACGCGGCTTCCGCATCCGCGTCAACTCCCGTACCCAGGTGGTGGATCCGGCCACCCACGAGCCGGTTCCCGTGGGCGAGATTGGCCGGATCGCCCAGCGCGGCCACGTACCGCTCGGCTACTACAACGACCCGCGGAAGACGGCGGAGACCTTCTTCGAGAAGGACGGCGAGCGGTGGGCGCTGCTCGGTGACATGGCGACGGTCGACGAGGAGGGCGTCGTCATCGTCCTCGGCCGGGGCTCGCAGTGCATCAACACGGGCGGCGAGAAGGTGTATCCGGAGGAGGTCGAGCAGGCGCTCAAGTCCCATCCGGACGTGTACGACGCACTCGTGGCCGGTGTTCCGGACCCGACGTGGGGCAACCATGTGGCGGCGGTGGTGCAGTTGCGGGAGGGGGCGACGCGGCCGACGCTGACGGACGTACAACTGCACTGCCGTACCCATCTCGCGGGCTACAAGATCCCTCGGCAGTTGGTCATCGCGGAGGCGATCCAGCGGTCGCCGAGCGGCAAGGCGGACTACCGGTGGGCGCGTGAAGTGGCCGTAGCCGCAGATCAGTAGGGTTTGTTCAACGTCGGGTCAATGATCGCGCGGGACTGAACCGGAGGTGAATCCGAGCCGTACCGGTAGTGTCGGCGTCGGCCGTTTCGGCCGCTTCGTCACGCACCACCGGTCATCGCACGGAAGGACACTTCGGTGTCGCACCTCACGCCCCCTCGTCAACTCCCGGAGCCGGACGCGGACGCACCGAACGGGACCACGGCCGAGGACGCCTCGACCGCTCCCGCGGTGAACGACACCGAGCCCGACACCCCGGCGGACGAGGAGCCGGCGGACGAGGAAGCGACCGAAGCGACCGGTCCGATACAGGCGGACGTACCGGGCGCACGCCTGGCGGTGGAGGACACGGCCGACGGCGACGGCGCGGAGGACGGGAAGGCGCCCGACAAGGCCCTCCTCCCCCGCACGGCTTCCGCCGACGACGAATCCGCCGACGCGGCGACCTCCGATTCCGCGTCCGCCGACGAAGACGGCCCGAGCAGCGCCGCCTCCTCCTCCGCACGCCCCGGCTGGTTCGGCTGGCGCCGTCGTTTCCCCCGCGCCGCACGGGCGGTGCGGGTAGGCACGAGTGTCCTGGCCGGTGTGCTGGTGCTCGGCGTGCTCCTCATGCCCAACCGCCTCGACCGGATCACCCTGCAGTCGTTCCTCCGCCTGCCTGTCGAGGCGATCCTCCTTGCGGCCGTCCTGCTCGTACTGCCGTCGAAGGCACGGCGGATCACGGCCGTCGTCCTGGGGGCGTTCCTCGGGCTGTCCACTGTCCTGAAGTGTCTCGACATGGGCTTCTACCAGACCCTGGCCCGGCCGTTCGACCTGGTCTTCGACTGGGTCCTGCTGAACGACGCGGCGGACTTCCTGAAGGACTCGCTCGGTCGCTCGGGCGAGGTGCTCGTGGTGATCGGCGTGATCGTCCTGCTGATCGCCGTTCTCGTGCTGAGCGCGCTCGCGATGGTGCGGCTGGCCGACCTGATGGCCCGGCACCGCCCCACGGCCGTGCGCAGCACGCTGGTCCTCGGCACCGCGTGGATCGTCTGCTTCACCATGGGCGCGCAGGCAGGCGGTGTCACGATCGCCACCAAGGGCTACTCCCAGTACCTCTCCAACCGTGTGCAGTACGTCCGCGACGGCCTCGGGGACGCCGAGGTCTTCGAGAAGCAGCTCAACGTCGACGCCTTCGCCGACACCCCGTCCGACCAGCTGCTGACCGGACTGCGCGGCAAGGACGTGCTGTTCACCTTCGTCGAGAGCTACGGCCGGGTGGCGATCGACGATCCGACGATGGCCCCGGAGATCGACAAGACCCTCAAGGAGGGCGACGCCAGGCTCAAGTCGGCCGGCTTCGCGGCGCGCAGCGGCTGGCTCACGTCACCCGTGACGGGCGCCGGCAGCTGGCTCGCCCACACGACGTTCCTGTCCGGTCTGTGGATCAAGAACCAGCAGCGGTACCGGACCGTGACCACCAGTGACCGCGCCACCCTGACCAGCTACTTCCAGAAGACCGGCGCCTGGCGCACGGTCGGCATCGTCCCCGGTGTCCGGAAGTCCTGGCCCGAGGGCAAGTACTTCGGCCTCGACAACATCTACGACTCCACGCACCTCGGCTACCAGGGGCCGTACTTCAGCTGGACACCGGTGCCGGACCAGTTCACCCTGGAGGCCTTCCAGAAGCTGGAGCACGGGAAGAAGGACCGCGACCCGATCATGGCGGAGATCATCCTGGCCTCCAGCCACAACCCCTGGTCCCCCATCGCCCGCATGGTCGACTGGAACGACCTCGGGGACGGTTCGGTCTTCAACAAGATCAAGGCAGAGGGCACGAACCCCACCGAGGTCTGGAAGAGCGCCAAGCGCGTGCGGACCGAGTACCGCAAGGCCATCCAGTACTCCCTGGACAGCCTGGTCCAGTGGGTCCAGCGCTACGGCGACGACAACACCGTCCTCGTTCTCCTCGGCGACCACCAGCCCGTCCCCACGGTCACCGGGGGCAGCGCCAACAAGGACGTGCCGGTCACCATCGTCGCCCGCGACCCGAAGGTGCTGGACCGCGTCGCCGACTGGGGCTGGACGGACGGCCTCAAGCCCGCGGCCAACGCCCCCAAGTGGGGCATGGACCAGTTCCGCGACCGCTTCATGACGGCGTACGGGCCGGAGAAGAAGTAGCGCGGTCCGCCCCGAGGAACGGCTCCACCACGGCCAGGAACTCCTCGGGGCGGGTCTCATGGACCAGATGCCCGGCGTCGACGGTCACCATCCGGGCCCCGGGAACGCGCGAGGCGAGCGCGGCGACCTCGTCCTGCGGGATCGGGCTGCCGGCACCGCCGCCGATCACCAGCGTCGGCGCGGTGATCCTGGGCATGCGCTCCCACCAGGCGGGGTCGGGCGCGTTCCGCTGGGCATCGGTGGCCCGGATCATGGCCCAGTCGAAGGGCAGTTCGCCGTCGGGGCGTTCGGCGGGCGGCCTGGGCGGGTCGAGCGGAAACGGCGCCGGTACGTCCTCCAGGACGAGGCGCCGTACGACGTCGGGGGCGTCCTGCGCCAGCAGATACGCGACGGCGCCGCCGAGCGAGTGGGCCACGACATCCGCGCGGGCGATGCCGAGAACGCCCAGGAAGGCCCGTACGTCGTCGCGCATGGCCTCGTACGCGTAGGCACCCGGCCAGTCGCTGCGTCCATGGCCTCGCAGGTCGGGGGCGTACACCCGACGCGGTCCGGCGGCGAGCCGTCCGGCGACCGGGGCCCAGTCGGCGCCGTCGGCACCGCGGCTGTGGAGCAGGAGGACGGGCGGCGCGTCCTCGGGGCCCCAGGCCCGGTACGCGAGGGAGATGCCGTTCGCCCTGACGGTACGGAGTTCGGTGTCCACACCGACGAACGTAACCGGTCGGCGGCGGATCCCGGCCCGCGCTCTGCTGAGGGCCGACACGCGTCGAATTCCTGGAGTACGACCTCTTGCGAGCGCCGGGCCGTCCTGGATTACTGATCCCGAGCACCTCGACCGAATGGTCGGTCGTCGGTGCCGGACCTGGCGGCCGTGATGTGAGGGAGGCGTCCGATGGCGGATGCGACGGAGTGGCTGGACGCGGGCGAACGCCTCGACGCGGAGGCCCTGCGCGCCCTCCAGCTGGAGCGGCTGCGGACCTCACTGCGGTACGCCTACGAGAACGTGCCCTTCTACCGCGCCTCCTTCGACAAGGCGGGCGTACACCCGGACGACTGCCGTTCCCTCGCCGACCTGGCCCTGTTCCCCTTCACCACCAAGGCGGACCTGCGCGACACCTACCCGTACGGGATGTTCGCCGTCCCTCGGGACCGGGTCCGCCGTATCCACGCGTCGAGCGGCACCACCGGGCGCCCGACGGTCGTCGGCTACACGGACAACGACCTGTCCCTGTGGGCCGACCTGGTGGCCCGTTCGATCCGGGCGGCGGGCGGCAGGCCGGGCGACACGGTTCATGTGGCGTACGGATACGGCCTGTTCACGGGCGGTCTCGGCGCGCACTACGGCGCCGAACGGCTCGGCTGTACGGTGATCCCCGCGTCCGGCGGTATGACGGCCCGCCAGGTCCAGCTGATCCGGGATCTGCAGCCCGGGATCATCATGGTGACGCCCTCCTATCTGCTGACGATCCTCGACGAGTTCGAGAAGCAGGGCGTCGATCCTCGGGGTACTTCCCTACGGGTCGGCATCTTCGGGGCCGAGCCGTGGACCGAGCGGATGCGCGAGGAGATCGAGGAGCGGTTCGCGATCGACGCGGTCGACATATACGGACTGTCGGAGGTGATCGGCCCGGGGGTCGCCCAGGAGTGCGTGGAGACCAAGGACGGGCTGCATGTCTGGGAGGACCACTTCTTCCCGGAGATCGTCGACCCGATCACGGGCGAGGTGCTGCCGGAGGGGGCGAAGGGGGAACTGGTGTTCACCTCGCTCACCAAGGAGGCGATGCCCGTGATCCGTTACCGGACCCGGGATCTGACGCGTCTGCTGCCCGGTACGGCGCGCGTCTTCCGGCGCATGGAGAAGGTCACCGGGCGTAGCGACGACATGCTGATCGTGCGCGGGGTGAACCTCTTCCCCACCCAGATCGAGGAGATCGTGCTGCGTACTCCGGGCGTCGCACCCCACTTCCAGCTCCGGCTGACCCAGGAGTCACGCCTCGACCTCCTCACCGTCCGCGCCGAGGCCCGTCCAGGAGCCACCCCCGAGATCCGGGACGCGGCGGCCCGCGCCATCGCGACCGCGGTGAAGGACGGCATCGGGATCTCGGCGGCGGTGGAGATCGTCGCGCCGGAGTCACTGGAACGGTCGGTGGGGAAGATCAGGCGGGTGGTGGATCTCAGGCCTGACTGAGATCCCGGTCGGCAAGGAAACCGGCAGGTCAGGTGCCGTTGTCAGTGGTCGGCTCTAGTGTGGTCGGCGAGAGGAAGATCCGCGCCGAGGAGACGAAGAGGTTCCCATGACGACCCTGCCCGACAGGCCGAACAGCGCGCTGCTCGTCATCGACATGCAGAACGGCGTGGTGAGCGGCGGCCACGACCGTGACGCGGTGATCGCGAACATCAACACCGTCGTCGACAAGGCCCGCGCGGCGGACGTACCCGTGGTCTGGGTGCAGCACTCCAGCGACGAGTTCAAGGTCGGCAGCAAGGAGTGGGAGTACGTGCCGGAACTGGTCCGCCGGGACGCCGAACCCGTGGTCCACAAGAGGTACGGCGACTCCTTCGAGGACACCGACCTGGAGTCCGTCCTCGCCGAGCGCGGGGTCGGTCGACTGGTCGTCACGGGCGCCCAGTCCGACGCGTGCGTCCGCTCGACCCTGCACGGCGGCCTGGTGCGCGGGTACGACGTGACGCTGGTCGGCGACGCCCACACCACGGAGGACCTCACGGAGTACGGCGCGCCGGCCCCGGCCCAGGTGATCGCGCACACCAACCTCTACTGGCAGTACCAGACCGCGCCGGGGCGCACTGCCGGGACTGTCAGCGCGGCGGAAATAGCCTTCACGAGCGACGACGAGGGCGCGGGCCAGGGCGGCGACGAGGGCTGACGGTCAGGAACCCGCGAACCGGTCCCTGAGTTCCCGCTTGAGGATCTTCCCGCTCGCGTTGCGCGGCAGCTCGTCCACGAACACGACCCGCTTCGGTGCCTTGAAGTGGGCGAGCTTCTCGCGGGCGTGGGCGATGAGTTCGGCCTCCGTCACCTCGCCGCACGGGACGACGACCGCCGTGACCGCCTCGATCCAGCGCTCGTCGGGAAGGCCGACGACGGCCGCCTCGGCGACCGACTCGTGGGTGTACAGGGCGTCCTCGACCTCGCGTGAGGCGATCAGTACGCCACCGGAGTTGATGACGTCCTTCACCCGGTCGACGACGGTGTAGTAGCCGTCGGCGTCCCGGACGACCAGGTCACCGGAGTGGAACCAGCCGTCGCGGAAGGCGGCGCTCGTCTCCTCGGGCTTGCCCCAGTAGCCCTCGCACAACTGCGGGGACCGGTAGACGACTTCGCCGGGGGTGCCGTCGGGCACGTCCTCGCCGTCCTCGTCGACCACCCGCGCGTCCACGAACAGCACCGGACGCCCACAGGAGTCCAGCCGGCCCTTGTGCTCATAGGGCCCGAGAACCATGGAGAGGGGGCCGATCTCGCTCTGGCCGAAGCAGTTGTAGAAGGCGAGTTTCGGGAGGCGCTCTCGCAGCCGTTCCAGGACCGGGACCGGCATGATCGACGCCCCGTAGTAGGCCTTGCGCAGTCCGCTCAGGTCGCGGGTCGCGAAGTCGGGGCGGTTCGTGAGGCCGATCCACACGGTCGGCGGCGCGAACAGGCTGTCCGCCCGGCCGGCCTCGACGAGGTCGAGGATCGCGTCGCCGTCCGGTGCGTCGAGGACGACGTTCGTGGCGCCGACCGCGAGATACGGCAGCAGGAACACATGCATCTGGGCCGAGTGGTAGAGGGGCAGCGAGTGCACGGGCAGGTCGCCGGCGCTCAGGTCGAGGGCGGCGATGGCGCTCAGGTACTCGTGCACCAGGGAGCGGTGGGTCATCATCGCGCCCTTGGGCAGCGCGGTGGTCCCGGACGTGTAGAGCAGTTGCACCAGGTCCTCGGTGCGCGAGTCGGGACCGTCGTAGGGGGCGGTGCCGGGCAGGCGGTCGAGGAGTGAGTCGGCGGCGTCGTGGAGCGGCAGGGTCCGTACGCCGTCGGGGAGCCGGTCTGCGAGGTCCGGGTCGGCGAGGACCAGGGTGCTGCCGGACTGGTCGACGATGTACGCGAGGTCGTCGCCGGTCAGGTTCTGGTTGACGGGGACGTGCACGAGTCCGGCGCGGGCGCAGGCGAGGAAGGCGATCAGATAGGCGTCCGAGTTGTGGCCGTAGGCGGCGACCCGCTCGCCGGGGGCCAGGCCCTCGCCGCGCAGCAGGCCCGCCGCGCGGGAAACGGCCTCGTCGAGTTCCTCGTAGGTCCAGGCGCGTTCGCGGTACTCGACCGCGACCCGCGCCGGAACGCGCTGGGCGCTGCGTCGCAGTACCCCGTCAACCGTGCTGCCGTATTGCTGCGTCATAACCCGTGATCCTGGTTCCGGCCCCGAAGGAGGTCAAGGCCCCGGTGTCCTGGCTCAGACACCAGCCGCAAAGTAGGTCGCGGTAACTGGACGCGCCCCGTTTCCCGCCCTTTGGCGCCGCCGTTGGTCTGATCGAGTGATCAAAGCCAAAGGGGCAGGTGTGCGGCAAGAGTGGTCGCCAGAGGAGCTGTTGGCGAACTGGACGCTGGTAGACGGCGACTGGGACCTGGTGGCGAACAAGAGTGGGGCGACCCGGCTCGGCGTCAGCCTGTTGCTGAAGTTCTTCGAGCTGGAAGGCCGGTTCCCCGATTTGCTGGAAGAGGTCCCCGCCGGCCGCGGTGGAGTACGTCGCCGATCTGGTGAAGGTCCCGGCCACCACCGCGATCGCCCGGCCGCCGCTGGTGGCGGCCTCCTCCACGGCGGCCTCGGCCTCGTCCTGGTTACCGGCATAGCCGACCACGACGGCGTACCCGTCGGCGGCGAGCTTGCCGACGGTCCGGCGGCCGATGCCGCGCGAGCCGCCGGTGACGATCGCGACACGGGGTGAGGCGGAGGGCTGGGCGGAGGCAGCGGTCCCGCCGGGGGAAGTGGGGATGGGCATGGCTGACTCCTGTGGTGGATGGGGGTCGGGCCGCGGCCTTGCCGTTGCCCTGCTGCGTTCTCCACGATCGGCCGGTCCCCCATCCCTAGCCAGGGCTGCGTCTACCCAGGGGATGCCACCCCCTGGCTGCGCTCCGGCGTACAAGCGACCATGGAGGGGTGAACCTTCCAGAACTCGGGGCCTTCCTCAGGACACGCCGCGACCGCATCCGCCCCGCCGAGGTCGGTCTCCCTCAGGGCCCGCGCCGGCGGGTCCCCGGGCTGCGCCGAGAGGAGGTCGCGCAGCTGGCAGGGCTGTCGGCCGACTACTACACCGAGCTGGAACGCGGCAGCGGAAAGAACGGCGTGCAGCCCTCGGCCCAGACCCTGGCCGCCCTCGCCCGAGCCCTGCGCCTGAACGGCGACGAGCGGGACCACCTGTTCCACCTGGCCGAACGGCCGGTCCCCCCGTCAGCACACGGACCAGCGGCACACGTGCAGCCCGCGCTCCTCGGACTCCTGGACCGGCTGTCCAACACGCCCGCGCGCGTCATCACCGACCTGCACGAAACCCTGGTGGAGAACGACCTGGCCCTGACCCTGCTCGGCAGGTCCCCGGCACACCGCGGCCCGGCGGCGAGCTTGGTGTACCGCTGGTTCACCGACCCGCAGACGCGGGAGATCTACCCGCCCGAGGACCACCCGCACCACTCCCGGGTGTTCGTGGCCGACCTCCAGGCAGCGGCCGCCCGGCGCGGCCGGGACGCGGAGGTCACGAAGATGGTCGCCGTGCTACGCCGCCGCAGCGAGGAGTTCGCGGCCCTCTGGGACACCCACGACGTCGCGGTGCGCCGCATGGACCACAAGAGGATCGTCCACCCCTTGCTCGGCGTCATCGAACTCGACTGCCACAACCTCCTCAGCGAGGACGGACGGCAACGCCTGCTGTGGTTCACCGCCCCGCCCGGAAGCCCGGGAGCCGAGCAGTTGGAACTGCTGTCTGTCGTAGGGACCCAGGAGCTGAGCGTCACGGAGGGCACGGCACCGGAGAGGTTGTCCACGGCGGAATCCGGATCGCAGCGCTGACCCGCGCCGCAGAGGGAGGACCGCCTTCCCAGCAAGGCGTGGCGGCCCCTACCCCCACAGAGATATGTTCTCCGGCCCAGGACTCACGATGGCCCCCTTGATTCCCGTTTTCCCCACGCTCACGGGATGGTCTCCACAGCGGCATGTTGACCGGGCGCGGCAGCGTGGGTGTTCATGTCGCTCGTGAAACACCCCGCCGCCCGGCGGCCCACCTGCGGCGATCATGTTTCATGAGTTGTTGCAAATGACTTAACTTCTGAAACACCCTCATGAAACAGGTGAACGCCGGCGCCGAACCGGTCGGGCACGTCCGCCTCGGCTATGCCCGTGCCTCGACCGCCCGGCAGCCCCTCGATGTACAGCTCGACTCCCTCGCCGAGGCCGGGGTGACGCGCGTCTTCTCGGAGAAGATCTCCACCCGCGCCACGAAGCGGCCCGAGCTGGAGGCCGCCGTGAAGCTCGCCGGGGAGATCCGCTCCTCCGGCGTCGCCGTCACCCTCGTCGTCCACGAACACAAGCGGCTCGGCCGCGGCATCGAACTCGCCATGCTCGCCGAGGAACTGAAGGCGAGCGATGTCGGGCTGGAGTTCCTCACCGGGGAGCTGAAGGGCTCGCACGACCCGTCCGGCATCGTGTTCACCGTGCTCGCAGCCATGTCCGGGCACGAAGAAGGCCTGCATCCCTCACCCGCCACCGTCATGCGGATGCTGCGCGAACACGACGAGCAGACCGCCACGGCAGCGAACGCATGATCACCCCGCTACTTTGCGGCTGGTGTCTGAGCTAGGACACCGGGGCCGTCAAGCGCCGAAGCAGGTCAGCGCACACATAGTGCACAAACTCGTAGGTACGCTCAACCTCCCTGTTCACCAATGACGTTGGGAGGCACGATGCGCACCCGCACAAGACGGCTCGTCGTTACGGCCGTCGCGTTACTCACCGCCACGACAGCACTGCCGGCCGCCACGGCGCAGAGCCGGCAACAACAGGCGGCACAAGCCGCACAGGCGTCACAGCAGCATCCGTCCCAGGGCGGCCTGTCGGCCGTGATCCGCTACACCGAGTACGGCATCCCGCACATCGTCGCGAAGGACTACGCGAACCTCGGCTTCGGCAACGGCTGGGCGCAGGCCGCCGACCAGGTGTGTGTGCTCGCCGACGGTTTCGTGACCCTGCGCGGCGACCGCTCGCGCAATTTCGGACCGGACGCCGCGACCGACTTCTCGCTCTCCGACGCCTCCGACAACCTCTCCAGCGACCTGTACTTCCGTGGTGTGCGGGACAACGGCACGGTCGAGCGGCTGCTCGCCCAGCCCGCGCCGCAGGGCCCGAGCAGGGCCGTCAAGGACCTGATGAACGGCTGGGCGGCCGGCTACAACGCCTGGCTGAAGCAGAACCGGGTCAAGGACCCGGCGTGCGCGGGAGCGCCCTGGGTCCGGCCGGTGACCGGTCTCGACGTGGCCACCCGTGCGTACGCCCTCGCGGTGCTCGGCGGCCAGGGCGGCATGGTGGACGCGATCACCGCGGCACAGCCGCCGGTCGCAGCCACCACCGGTGCCACCATCGCTGCCGCCGCCGGCTCCTCCCTTCCGGACGCCGCTGCCGCCGCCAAGGGTGCACGCGAGCTGTTCGACATCTCCGACATGGGGTCCAACGCCGTCGCGTTCAACGGCGGTACGACAGCCAACGGGCGCGGTCTGCTGCTCGGCAACCCGCACTATCCGTGGCAGGGCGGACGCCGGTTCTGGCAGTCCCAGCTGACGATCCCGGGTGAACTGAACGTCGCGGGCGGGTCGTTGCTCGGCTCCCCGACGATCTCCATCGGGTACAACGCGAACGTGGCGTGGAGCCACACCGTGTCCACCGGTGTGCCGCTCAGCCTGCACCAGCTGAAGCTGGACCCCGCCGACCCGACGACGTATCTGGTCGACGGCAAGCCGGAGCAGATGACACGCCGGTCGGTGACCGTCCCGGTGAAGGACGGCGCGCCGGTGACCCGCACCCAGTGGTGGACCCGATACGGCCCCGTCGTCCTGTCCCCCAGCGCCGGGCTCCCGTTGCCGTGGACCACGACGACGGCGTACGCGCTGGGCGACCCGAACGCCGCTAACCTGCGCTTCTACGACACCTCGCTCGACTTCAGCAAGGCGCGCGGCACGGCCGACGTCCTCAACTCCCTCGACGAGCACCAGGGCATCCCCTGGGTGAACACCGTCGCCGCCGACTCCTCGGGGCACTCCCTGTTCGCCCAGTCGCAGGTACTGCCCCGGGTCACCGACGAACTGGCGGCAGCCTGTTCGACCCCGCTCGGCAAGGTCACCTACCCGGCGGCGGGGGTCGCGGTCCTCGACGGCTCACGCACCGACTGCGCGATCGGCGACGACCCGGACGCCGTGGCGCCCGGGATATTCGGGCCCGCGCGGATGCCGACGCTGCGGGACACGCCGTATGTCGAGAACTCCAACGACAGTGCGTGGCTGACCAACCTGGACCGGCCGATCACCGGCTACGAGCGGATCTTCGGCCCGGTACGCACGACCGCCTCCCCGCGTACGCGCGGTGCCGTCGCGGACGTGGCGGCGCTGGCCGCGAAGGGCGGGCTGACGGTCGCGGATCTCCAGCGGCAGCAGTTCGCGAACCGCTCGACGACGGGTGCGCTGGCCGCGGCCGACGCGGCCCGGGCGTGCGCGGCGCTGCCGGGCGGTACGGCAACGGGCACTGCCGGAACGGCAGTTGACGTCAGCGAGGCGTGCGGTGTGCTGGTGTCCTGGGACCGCACCATGAACAGTGACAGCCGGGGTGCGCTGCTCTTCGACCGGTTCTGGCGCAAGCTCCTCGCCGCCGTGCCGGCCCCGCAGCGCTGGAAGGTGCCGTTCTCGGCGGCGGACCCGGTCGGCACGCCCAACACGCTCAACACCGACGCGCCGGGCTTCACCAAGGCACTCGCCGACGCGGTGACGGAGCTGCGCGCGGCGGGCATCCCGCTGAACTCCCGGCTCGGGGACCACCAGTACGTCGTACGGAAGGGGCAGCGTCTGCCCGTCGGCGGCGGTACGGAGTCCCTGGGTGTGTGGAACAAGATCGAGCCCGTGTGGGACACGGCGAACGGCGGTTACCAGGACACCTCGTTCGGGTCCAGTCACATCCAGGCCGTGGGCTGGGACGGCAGCCGCTGCCCGGTGGCCCGCACGCTGCTGACGTACTCCCAGTCGTCGAACGCGAAATCACCGCACTTCGCGGACCAGACGCGGCTGTTCTCGGCCGAGAAGTGGGTCAGTGCGCGGTTCTGCGAGAAGGACATCCTGTCGTCGCCCGCGCTGCGGGTGATCCGGGTGCGCAACTGACGGACTGGCGGACATATCGTCGGTCCGGTGTGGTCCCGTCCCGTTTCGGGCGCGGGACCACACCGGACCATGGTTCACGCGGTTGGCTCATACAGGCCGCGTACGGCCCTCCCAGTACGGGTCCCGCAACCGCCGCTTGTACAGCTTGCCGTTGGGGTCGCGCGGCATCCGGTCGATGAAGTCGACGCTCTTCGGCCGCTTGTACCCGGCGAGTTGGCGGGCGCAGTGGTCGAGGATCTCGTGGGCCAGGTCGGGTCCCGGCAGGTGTCCGGGCGCCGCCTCCACGACCGCCTTGACCTCCTCGCCCCAGTCGTCGTGCGGGATGCCGAAGGCGGCGGCGTCGGCGACGGCGGGGTGGGCGAGCAGGGCGGCCTCGATCTCGGCGGGGTAGATGTTGACCCCGCCCGAGATGATCATGTCGATTTTGCGGTCGCGGAGGAAGAGGTAGCCGTCCTCGTCGAGGAGGCCCAGGTCGCCGACGGTGAAGAAGTCGCCGATGCGGTTCTTCTGAGTCTTGCTCTCGTCCTTGTGGTAGGCGAAGCCGCCGGTGCTCATCTTCATGTAGACGGTGCCGAGTTCGCCGGGCGGCAGCCGGTTGCCGTCGTCGTCGAAGATCGCGAGTTCGCTGATCGGCCAGGCCTTGCCGACCGTGCCGGGCTTCTTCAGCCAGTCCTCGGCGGTCGCGAAGGCCCCGCCGCCCTCGCTGGCCGCGTAGTACTCCTCCACGCAGTCGCCCCACCAGTCGATCATGGCCCGTTTCACATGGTCGGGGCAGGGCGCGGCGCCATGGATGGCATGCCGCATGGACGACACGTCGTACGCCCGCCGCACCCCTTCCGGCAGGGCAAGGAGCCGGTGGAACTGGGTGGGGACCATGTGGGTGTGCGTGCAGCCGTGGGCGTCGATGACGCGGAGCATCTCCTCCGGCGTCCACTTGTCCATCAGGACCAGCCGGTGCCCGATGTGCAGGGACGCGCTCGCGAACTGGAGTACGGCCGTGTGGTAGAGCGGCGAGCAGACGAGGTGGACGTTCCCGTCGAACGGCTTGACGCCGAAGATGCCGAGGAATCCACCGAGGTAGGCCTCCTCGGGCAGCTTGCCGGGCAGTGGGCGCCGGATGCCGCGGGGGCGGCCCGTGGTGCCCGAGGTGTAGTTCATGACCCAGCCGAGGGTGCGGTCGTCAGGCGGCGACTCGGGCTGTCCGTCCAGGAGTTCGGCGTACGGGCGGAATCCGTCGACCTCGCCGACCGCGTACCGTCCCTCCGCCGGGAGTCGGGCTTCGTCGGCGGCGGCGCGTGCCGCGTCGGCGAACCGCTCGTGTGCGATGAGGACCTTGGCGCCGGAGTCGGCGACGATCCAGGCGATCTCGGGCCCGACGAGGTGGTGGTTGACGGGGACGAGATAGAACCCGGCCTGGGCGGCGGCCAGATACGCCACGAAGAACTCGACGCCGTTGGGCAGGACCACGGCGAAGGCGTCACCGCGGCCGAGTCCGGCGGCGCGCAGCCCGTGGACAAGCTGGTTGGTGGCGGTGTGCAGCCGTCCGGCGGTCCACTGCTCGCCGTCGGGCGCGATGAGGACCGTACGCTCCGGGTCGGCGGCGGCCTGCGCCCAGAAACCGTTGTGAACCTCACTCACGACTGGTCGCCCCTTCCGTCTGCGTTCCGTCCCGCGATCCTGTTGACTCGGTTCACAGCCTCCTCGAAGCCGCTGGTCAGCTCGTCGAAGACCGCCTGAACGCTCCGTTCACTGTTCATCCGGCCGACGATCTGACCGACCGGTGTGCCGAGAAGCGGCCCGACCTCGTACTTCTGAATGCGCGAGACGGCCTCGGCCACGAGCAACCCCTGCAGCGGCATGGGGAGAGTGCCGGGTCCGTCGGTGGAGTCCCAGGCGTCGGTCCAGTCGGTGCGCAGCTGACGTGCGGGCTTGCCGGTCAGGGCACGGGAGCGGACGGTGTCGCCGGAACCGGCCGCGAGCAGCTTCTGCGTGAGCGCGGTCGAGTGCATGTCGGCCTCGGTCACGGTCAGCCACATGGACCCCAGCCAGACCCCCTGGGCACCGAGAGCCAGCGCGGCGGCCACCTGCCGTCCGCTGCCGATACCGCCGGCGGCGAGCACCGGCAGCGGATCGACGGCGTCGACGACTTCGGGCGTCAGCACCATGGAGGTGATCTCCCCGGTGTGACCGCCCGCCTCGTAGCCCTGCGCGACGACGATGTCGATACCGCCCTCGGCGTGCTTGCGCGCATGCCGGGCGCTGCCCGCGAGGGCCGCGACCAGCACATCCTGGTCATGCGCGCGAGCCACGACATCGGTGGGCGGCGAGCCGAGGGCGTTGGCCAGCAGCTTGATCGGGTAGTCGAAGGCCACGTCGAGCTGGTTGCGGGCGACCTGCTCCATCCACCCCGTGATCCGCCACCCGGACGCCTCGCCCTCGGCCAGCTCGGGCACGCCGTACTTGGCCAGGGTGTCCCGGACGAATTGCCGGTGCCCCTCGGGGATCATCGCCTCGACCTCCGCCTCGGTGACCCCCTCGACCTTCCGGGCCGGCATGACGACGTCCAGCCCGTACGGCCGGCCCTCGACATGCGCCTCGATCCAGTCCAGGTCGCGTTTGAGGTCGTCCGGCGCCGTGTAGCGGACCGCGCCGAGCACCCCGAAACCGCCGGCCCGGCTGATGGCCGCGGCGACGGCGGGGAACGGCGTGAAGCCGAAGACGGCGTGCTCGATTCCCAGTTTCCTGCTCAGCTCCGTCTGCATGGCCGCAGGATGCCGCAGTCCTCCGGACGAGGGAAGACCTTTTCTGATACACCGTCAGATTCTTGGCTGTGGGAGGCTCCCCCAATGACAGAAGACGCAACGGACCGACCCGAACTGACGCGTCGTCAGCTTGCCAGACGCACCCTGGCCCTGGGTGGCGCCCTGACCTTCGCCTCCTTCCCGGCGGGCCCTGTCGCAGCCACCCCCAGGACAACCGGCCGGCACCCGACCCTTCGCCCCGGCTCACCCGAACGGGCGGGCCTTCTCCCCCGGCATCTGCGCCAACTGGTCACGGACGCAGAGGCGTTCCTCAGTCCCTCCCCCAACCACCCCTGGTACGCGGGCGCGGTCCTGCTCGCCGGGCGGGGCGGCACGGTGGCACTGCATCAGCCGATCGGCATGGCGGTGCGCTATGCGGCGTACGACGAGAAGACGGACACCGGGGTCGAGTTCCCGGCCGCCGAGCAGATCCCGATGGCCGCGGACACGGTCTTCGACCTCGCTTCGGTCTCCAAGCTGTTCACGTCGATCCTGGCCGTGCAGCAACTGGAGCGGGGCGCGCTGGAGTTGGAGGGGAAGGTCGCCACGTATCTGCCGGAGTTCGCCCGTGCGGGCAAGCAGGACATGACGGTCCGTCAACTACTCACGCACACCTCGGGATTCCGTGCGTGGATCCCGCTCTACAACGCGCCGACGTACGAGCAGAAGCTCGAACTCATCTGGAACCAGGCGCCGCTGAACCCACCGGGCACCAAGTACCTCTACTCGGACCTGAATCTGATCTCGCTCCAGCTGGTCCTGGAGAAGATCACCGGCCTCCCGCTGGACACACTGCTCCACGACGACATCACCGCTCCGCTCGGCATGCACCGCACGCGCTACAACCCGCCCGCCTCCTGGAAACCGACGATCGCCGCCACCGAGGACGCCCGCGCCCCCTGGTCGGGGCTGAACCGGGGTCTGGTGTGGGGCGAGGTGCACGACGAGAACGCGTTCAGCCTCGGCGGAGTGGCGGGCCATGCCGGTGTCTTCTCGTCGGCCTGGGACCTGGCCGTGCTCGGCCGTACGCTGCTCAACGGCGGTGCGTACGGCAGGGCGCGCATCCTGTCGCCCGCCTCGGTCGAGCTGATGTTCACCGACTTCAACACCGCGTTCCCCGGGGACGAGCACGGTCTCGGCTTCGAGCTCTACCAGCACTGGTACATGGGCGCGATGGCCACGCCCCGTACCGCCGGGCACACCGGCTTCACCGGCACCTCGCTGGTCCTCGACCCGTCGACCGACTCCTTCCTCGTCGTCCTCGGCAACTCCGTGCATCCGGTGCGCAGTTGGCGCTCCGGTTCCGCGCCCCGGGTAGCCGCCGCGAACAACCTGGCCCGTGCGGTACCGGTCCGCCCACGTCACGGACGTACGGCCTGGTTCTCCGGCATGGCGAGCGCGACGACGGCGACGCTCACCCTCCCGCCCCTCGCGACGACGGCCAACTCCCGTCTGTGCTGCGCCCTTTGGTGGGACACCGAACCGCAGTCGGACGCCCTGTTCCTCGAGTCCTCGGCCGACGGCGGCACGACCTGGCAGCCGGTCCCGTTCACGACCGCACGAGGGGACGACGACCCGCAGGAGCATCCGGCGGGTTCGGTCACCGGCTGGTCGGGGCGTGTCTGGCACCGCCTCTCGGCGGACCTGCCGACCGCGCCGGCCCTCGCCCTCCGCTGGCGGTACACGACCGACCGCCTGTACGTCGGCCGTGGAGCGTACGTCGACGGCCTCACCGTACGCAGCGGTGACGCCGTCGCCTTCGACGAGACGCGCCCGGCGGACGCGGCCCGCATCGAGGCGGTGGGCTGGACAGCCTCCACGAACTGACCCCCTCCAAAAACGCCCCCGTCACTCAGCCCTCCTCCGCCTCCAGCACGGCCATGGCGGCGTTGTGCCCCGGCACCCCGCTCACCCCGCCCCCGCGCACCGCGCCCGCCCCGCACAGCAGGACGTCGGCGTGCGGGGTCTCCACGCCCCAGCGCCCGCCGCCCTCCTCGGCATACGGCCAGGTCAGGTCGCGGTGGAAGATGTTGCCTCCGGGCAGCCGCAGGTCGCGTTCCAGGTCGAGGGGGGTCTTCGCCTCGATGCAGGGGCGCCCGTCCGCGTCGGTGGCGAGGCAGTCCGCGAGGGGTTCGGCGATGTGGGCGTCGAGCTGGGCGAGGGTCGATTTCAGCAGCTCGTCGCGTACGGCGTCGTTGTCGCCCGCGAACAGGCGTGCGGGTGTGTGGAGGCCGAACAGGGTCAGCGTCTGGTAGCCGCGCTCGACGAGGTCCGGGCCGAGGATGGTCGGGTCGGTGAGCGAGTGGCAGTAGATCTCGGACGGGGGCGCGGCGGGCAGTTCGCCGGCCGTCGCCTGGGCGTGGGCGGTGGCCAGTTGCTCGTACCCCTCGGCGATGTGGAAGGTCCCGGCGAACGCCTCGCGCGGGTCGACGGACGTGTCCTTGAGCCTCGGCAGCCGGGTGAGCAGCATGTTCACCTTGAGCTGGGCGCCCTCGGCGGGGCTCGGCGGAGTGTCGCCCGTCAGCGCGGCGAGTTCCTGCGGCGAGGCGTTCACCAGGACGTGCCGGGCGCCGACCGTGCCCTCCCCGTCGGCCGTCCGGTACGTCACCTCGGCGGACCGGCCGTCCGTGTCGACCCGTACGACCTCGTGGCCGGTGGCGAGCACGGCGCCCGCGTTCCGGGCGGCGCCGGCCAGTGCGTCGGTGAGGGCGCCCATGCCGCCCACGGGCACGTCCCAGGCACCGGTGCCGCCGCCGATGACGTGGTAGAGGAAGCAGCGGTTCTGCCGGAGGGAGGGATCATGGGCGTCGGCGAAGGTGCCGATCAGCGCGTCGGTCAGGACCACACCGCGTACGAGGTCGTCGTCGAAGTTGGCCTCGACGGCGGCACCGATGGGCTCCTCGAAGAGGGTGCGCCAGGCGTCCTCGTCGTCGATGCGTCGGCGGAGTTCGTCTCGGCTGGGCAGGGGCTCGGTGAGGGTGGGGAACACCTTTTCGGCGACGCGGCCGGTCATGGCGTAGAAACGCTGCCAGGACTCGTACTCGCGTTCCCCTCCCGTGAGCCGCGCGAAGGCCTCGCGAGTACGGCGCTCGCCGCCACCGACGAGCAGTCCGGTGGGCCGGCCGTCCCGTTCCACGGGCGTGTACGAGGAGACGGTGCGCCCGCGCACACGGAAGTCCAGGTCGAGATCGCGCACGATCTTCCGGGGCAGCAGGCTGACCAGGTAGGAGTAGCGCGACAGCCGCGCGTCGACCCCGGCGAACGGACGCGTCGACACGGCGGCACCACCGGTACCGGCCAGCCGCTCCAGGACCAGCACGGACTTCCCGGCCCGGGCCAGGTAGGCGGCGGCGACCAGGCCGTTGTGGCCGCCACCGACAATCACCGCGTCGTATCGGTCGCGTACGTCATGTCGGTCGGGACGCTCGTGTGCGGGCATGGTCCTTCGTAACACGTGATGATCCACCCCGGCCAGAGCAGTACGGCCGAGGGGCCGCAGGCCCAAGGGGGCGCGGGGCTGTATCGATGTGCGGCTCCGCCGCGCCCCAAAGGGGCGCGGGGAACTGCGCGACCAGCCACGACGGCGCCGCAGCGAACCGACAACGCCTAGCGGCATCTCTCAGTGGCCGGAGGCCCTCTGCTGTCGCAGCACCGCCACCCTCCGATACAGCTCGACCGCCTCGGCGCCCCGACCGAGCTGCTCCAGGCAGTGCGCCTCGTCGTTGCGGCTGGCAAGGGTGTCGGGATGGTCGGCGCCGAGCACCTGCTCGCGGGCGGTGGCGACCCGCCGGTACTCGGCCAGGGCGTCGGGCCAGCGACCGAGCCAGCCCAGACCGACGGCCACCTCGCGGCGGCTGACCAGGGTGTCCGGGTGATCGGCGCCCAGGACCCGTTCACGGATCGCGCACACGTCGCGCGACTCGGCGAGAGCCTCCTCCCAGCGGTCGAGCCGGCCGAGGTTGACGCCGAGGCCGTGCCGGGCGCGCAGGGTCTCGGGGTGGGCGGGGCCGTTGACGCGGGTGCGGTCGTCGATCAGGTCGCGGTACAGCTTGAGCGCCTCCGCGCTGCGGCCGAGCCGTCCGAGGCTGATGCCGACCTCGTAGCGGGCGGCGAGCGTGTCGGGGTGATCGGGGCCGAGCGCCTCGGCACGCGCCGAGGCGACCTCCTGATAGGTCCGCAGGGCCTCCGGCCACCGCCCCAACTGGCCGAGCGCGTAGGCGACTTCGTACCGCGTGACCAGGGTGTCGGGATGGGCGGCGCCGAGCACGCGGGCGCGCGCCGTCGCCACCTCGCAGGCCATGCGGTACGAGTCCTCCAGGCGCCCCAGACGGCTCAGGTTGAAGGCGAGGTTGTGGCGGCAGCGCAGGGTGTCCGGATGGTCGGTGCCCATCGTGCGCTCCCGGGCGGCCAGGACGGTCGTGTAGGTCTGGTGGGCCTCGAAGTGCCGGCCCAACTGCCCCAGGACGTACGCCATTTCCTGCCGGGCGGCCAGGGTGTCAGGGTGTTCGGCGCCCAGGATGCGCTCCCTCTCCCGGGCCACGTGCGTGTACTCGCGCAGGGCGTCGGCGGCGCGGCCGGTGCGGCTGAGGGTGAAGCCGACCTCGTAGCGGCTGGCGAGGGTCTCGGGGTGGGCGGGGCCGAGGACGTGCTCGCGTTCGGCGGCGACCGCGCGGTGCACCTCGCCGGCCTCGGCCCAGCGACCGAGGCGCCCCAGGCTCAGGCCCGCGTTGTGCCGTCCGGCCAGCGCGTCAAGGGTCCGGGGCGAGGGAGCGGGCGGCAGTTGGGGTACAGGTTCCTCGGGGCGGCCGGTGGCCGGGCGGGCGATCCAGTCGCCGGTGAGGCCGGCCGCCGGGTCCGGGGGTGTGTTGGCGATGCCGGCGCCGGTCGCCTTGTGGCCGGTGGTCATGCCCCGGGTCCAGGACGGCAGCCGGGGTTCGCGGGCGGCAGGCTCGGGGGGCGGGAGCTGGGGCTGCGGGGTGACGAGGGTCGGCACATACAGCGGGGTGGCCCGGCCCGCGCTGATCCGGCGGGCCAACTCCCGTGCGTCGCGCGGGCGTTCGTCCGGGAGCTTGGCGAGGAGGGCCAGGATGACCCGCTCCAGGAACTCGGGCACCTCGGAGCGGTGGCTGCGCGGCGGCTCGGGCGGGGTGTCGCGGTGCCCGATGAGCACCGCCCAGGCGTCGTCGAGGTCGAACGGCGGTACCCCGGTGGCCAGTTCGTACAGCACGCACCCGAAGGAGTACAGGTCGCTGCGCTGGTCGACCTCGCCGCCGCTGATCTGCTCCGGCGACATGTAGTGCGGGGTGCCCATCGCGATACCGGTGCCGGTGAGCCGGGAGGTGAAGCCGATGTCGTGACCGAGGCGCGCTATGCCGAAGTCGCAGATCTTCACCGTGCCGTCGGTCAGCCGCATGATGTTCGCGGGCTTCAGGTCACGGTGGACGATGCCCTGTTGGTGGGTGTAGGCGAGGGCGGCGGCGACCTGGTCGGCGATGTCGACGACGTCCGGGACGGGCAGCGGATGATGCTTGTTGTCCTCCAGGAGCTGGCTCAGATTGCGCCCCTCCAGCAACTCCATGACGAGGTAGAGCACCCCGTCGGACTCGCCGAAGTCGTGCACGACGGTCACCCCGCGGTGCTGCAGCGCGGCGGCCACCCGGGCCTCGCGCCGAAAGCGCTCCCGCAGGACGCGGGTGAAGGAGTGGTCGTGGTGCGACCCGAGCGGCTTCAGACACTTCACGGCGACCTGCCGCCCGAGCGACTCGTCGCGAGCACGCCACACTTCCCCCATGCCGCCGCGCCCGATCAGATCGAGCAGCCGGTACCGGCTCTGGATCAGTCTGGTGTCCGCCATCTCGTGCTGCCGCCCCCGGTCCTGTCCGCCCTCCCCTGGCCCGTCCAGTATGGCGAGCTATCGTCCGAGTTTGTACGGCGCGGGGCGCGAGCCGGGGCCGAGCCGTGACATGGCCCGCAGGATGTGTTTGGGCGGGAGTTGCCAGCGGACACGTGCGGGAACGCGGCGCAGCAGGGTGCCTGTGGCACGCAACTGCCGGGTGACGGTGGGTGGTTCGGGTGCTGCTCTGCCGTACAGCTCGTGGGCGTACGGCGGCAGAGAGGCGTACGCCAGTTGCGCCACGCGCCGCCACAGCACCTCACGCGCCGGGACGAGCAGGGGATGCGTCGGTGGACGGAGCAGGAAGTCGTCCACTTCGTGCGCTTCGGCTCCGGCGGCCAGTTCGGGCCGGACCTTCTCGAAGTAGGCGGCCAGCTCGGCCCGGTCCGCGGGTACGTCGGCGGGGTCGAGGCCCGCCAGGCGGGCGCTGATCAGGTGTTCGCGGATGTAGCGGTCGGCGTGGGCGTCGGTGATCGGGTATCCGGAGCGGCGCAGGATGTGCAGATAGGAGTCGATCTCGGCGCAGTGCACCCACAGCAGCAGCCCGGGTTCGTCGACCCCGTACCGCTCCCCGGTCTCCGGGTCGACGACGGACAGCATGCGGTGGATCTTCCGCACCCGGGCACCCGCCTGCTCGGCGGCCTCCGTGGTGCCGTAGGTCGTCGTGCCGACGAAGTGCGCGATGTTCCGCAGCCGGTTCCAGGCTTCGTCCCGGAAGGCGGAGTTCTGCATGACCCCGCGCACCGCACGCGGATGCAGCGCCTGGAGGTACAGCGCGCGGACTCCGGCGACCCACATCATGGGGTCGCTGTGCAGCTGCCACGTCACGGACCTGGGGCCGAACAGCCCCGGGTCGCCTGCCTCACCACCGGTCACAGCGGCCAGTCGACCACGCGTGGGGCACGTCAACAAGGGGCCGTCAGCCGGTGGAGGTGCGGTCGGTGGTGTCGGCGGCGGGCGTCGGGGTCGTGAGGTTCGCCTCGGTCCGGGTCAGCACCCGCATCGCCTGGCCGTACTCCGCCTCGGTGAAGCCGGTCACCGTGACTGACCGGCATCAACCGGAGCTTCGTTGCGTACGGACCGGGCCGACCACACATCGCCGTACCGTCGCGCCCTGCGCACTCACCTGATCACCGGGACTTTGAAACCGCCGTGGATGGCGCGGGGTGCGCCGTCACGTCAATACACAGCGAACCACTCCCCTGCGAAACACTTTCGAAACGCGCTGGTGACACGGATGCCCCACGCCCGAATAATTGGCCCATCCCCCGCTCCCCGTCGGGGAGTTCGGAGGAGGTGAAGGGGTTGCCTTGTTCGCGACAGCACGAAGGCATTGGAACCGCGTTACAACCGCAGCCGGAATGGCGCGCTGCCTGCCTCTTCTGAACGGACCGCCACCAATCCGGTCCGTGCCGTCTGCGAAAGTACCCACAGCCACGTGACATCAGCGGTTCCCCTGTCACCGTCGACGGTTGAGGCAACCTCAACGCTGCTTTCCTCTGCGAACAGCTGCCGCGGACAGGTCGTCCGACTTCCTTCGGCTTTCACGCACTGCGCGCCCTCGACGGAATCGGGCGCGACGAGCGAATACAGCAGATCAGCGGACGCGCGCGTACGCCATAAGCCGTGAATGCGCCCACTCGCCAACCGGAAAACCCGATCCCCTCGCCGCGGCATGGACGGGACGCTCCAAAAGGCCCAGGGGAAGACAAACCCGCCCCCGCTTCGGCGCCGTCGAGTCGGAGAGCAACTGCCGGCCGCCGGCACACGGATCCCGGCTCACTCCGGGCTCCAAGATCCGATCTTGTCTATCTTTTCGGGAGGAAAGATGAAAGGCGCAAGACATCCGCGTAAAGCTTTGATCGTCGTTCTGGCTATAGCCGCGACGCTGTGGACCTTTGCCATGCCTGCGCAGGCGTCCACGCCGACTCCCGCCACCCTCTACCAGCTCCCGAGTACGGCATCCTGCACGAAGGCGACCAACAACTGCGCCCTGTACCCGAAAACGGCCGTGCTGCCGAGCGGACGGCTCGTCGCGGCATTCGAGAAGTCGACGGTGGCCGCCTCGGGTTCGGCCGACGGGCAGACAATGCCGTTGTACAAGAGCGACGACAACGGCACGACCTGGCAACACCTGGCAGACGTCAAGGCGCCGGCGTACGCGTCGTCGAACCCCGCCTACTCCTCGTACGTCAGTAACTGGACCAACCCGTATCTGTACGTGCTGCCCCAGGCAGTCGGAAATCTCGCATCCGGCACACTGCTGATGGCCACCGTCGTATCGGGCGACGACTACAACTACCTCGACCAGAAGGCAACCAACTCCAGCTACACGCCGACGCACGACGGCGACCGCAGCAACACGGCGATCGCGCTCTACTCGAGCACCGACTCGGGCTCGACGTGGAATGTCGTCAACGTCATCACGACGGGCAGCTGGTCCAACGGCGCGAACTACCCGGCCGCCGCGAACACTTCCCACCAGAACGACCCCGTTTGGGAACCGTTTCTGATGGTCTACAACAACCAGCTCGTCGCCTACTACTCCGACGAGAACGACTACACGGGCTACGACTCGTCGACGGGCGTTCCGACGCTCGATCCGAACAACAGCACAACTCCGGATCCCGCCACACAGATCCTTGCGCACCGGACATGGGACGGTGTCAGCTCGTCATGGAGCAGCGCGGTTGTCGATGTCTCCGGGACGACGGTCACCAATTCGTCCGGTTACAGCGAGATCGGCGGTGGCCGCCCCGGCATGACGACTGTCGTCCAGACCAGTGACGGCAAGTGGATGATGACCTTCGAATACTGGGGTGGCGGTGACAACGTCCGCTACAAGATCGCCAGCGATCCGCTGCACTTCTATTCGGTGGGCGGCACCGCGGGCACCGGCGTCACCTCGCTCTCGGTGACATCGGGCTCCAGCGCCTTGTCCCGTGGAGGGAGCCCGGTACTCATGCGCATGCCGAACGGGCGGATCCTCTTCAACGCCGCGGGCAGCGGGGACGTCTGGACGAACGCCAGCGGAAGCAGCACCGGTGCGTGGACGCAGCAGCACACGACGATGGCGTCCTCCTACAGCCGCAGCCTCACCTACATCCCCAGCACGGGCCGAGTCGAGATCGTCGGCGGGACAACCACGATCTCCTACGCGGACATCGACTTCGGAAACTCCACCGGCGCGTAATACAAGCTCGTCAACGTCAACAGCGGTAAGGCCCTTGGCGTGTTGGGCGCGGACCTCCTCGACGGGCAGAACGTGGTCCAGTGGACCGACAACGGGTCGGCCGACCAGTTGTGGCACGTCACGGATGTCGGCAGCGGATACAGCACGCTGCTGGACAAGAACAGCGGCCGAGCCCTCGGCATCCTGGCCGCCAGCACGTCGAGCGGCGCGAACGCCGTGCAGTGGGTGCAGAACAGCGGCAACGACCAGCAGTGGCAGGTGGTCGCCGTCGGCTCCAACTACAAGCTGGTGAACCGCAACTCGGGTCTCGCCCTCAGCGTTTCCGGAGCAGCCACCAGCGACGGCGCGCAGATCGTCCAGCAGGCGTACACCGGCGCCTCCTCTCAGCTGTGGTCCCTGGTGCTGGTGTCGTCCTAGACACCGGCACGCCTCAACGGGCAGCACACAAAGCGGGAGCCTGGCCGGCCGCCGGGCTCCCGCCGGAGTGTCACCGTGCGCCGGCCCGAGATCTGGACATGGCCACGACGCCTGCCTCACCACGGGCAGGTTCGTCAAATTATTGTACGTACAGTACGTAACGTATGGACAGAGAAGATGGAACCGCCTAGCGTGCTGGGTGCTCGCCGGTGCAGGGACACCATCGGCGGCGTGTGTGGCTGGGTTCTTTGCTCAGCGCGAGCCAGTGAGAGGACGCGACGATGCGTGCGGTAGTCCTGGATGGACGGGGATCCATCGAGATCCGAGAGCTGCCTGATCCCGAACCCGGACCCGGCGAAGTCGTGATCGCTCCTGCCGCGGTCGGCATCTGCGGTACGGATCTGCATCTCGCCAACGGGGACTACCCCACCGGCCGCTTCCCGGTCGTGCCCGGTCACGAGTTCGCCGGCACTGTGGTGTCCGTCGGCCTGGGCGTCGAACGGTTCGCCGCCGGAGACCGCGTGTGTGTGGACCCGAACATCGCGTGCGGAGTGTGCGAGCAGTGCCAGGCCGGGGCGACGAACCTGTGCCCGGAGCTGATGGCGATCGGGGTGACCATCGACGGGGCCTGTGCCGAGTTGGTGCGCGTGCCGACCAAGGTGGTGTACCGGCTGCCGGAGGGGCTGGACTTCGCCACGGGAGCTCTGATCGAGCCGCTGGCCTGCGTTCTGCACGCCGCCTCGCGTATCCGCCCGCTCAAGGGTCTGCGAGTGCTGGTGTACGGGGCCGGCTCGATCGGTCTGTTGGCCGTGGCCTACGCCAAGGCCCAAGGGGCCCAGTCCATCGGTGTCATCGAGCCGAGCGCGGTGCGCCGCGACGCGGCCGTGGAGTTCGGTGCCGATGTGGTGCACGCACCGGGTGAACGGCCCGCCGGTCATGACGTCGACCTGGTCATCGAGGCGAGCGGTCATCCTTCCGCTGTGTCGGACGCGCTGGAGCGGCTGGCCAAGCGCGGGACTCTGCTGCAGATGGGCGTGGTCAGCCCCGAGTCCTCGATCGACCTGTTCCCCTATGACCTGTTCGATCGTGAGCTGTCCCTGGTGGGCTCGCAGTCGCTGGCGACCGCCTACCCCGACGCGGTCGCTGCGGTATTGGACCTTCCGCGCCTGTCGGAGGGCATGGTCACCCATACCTTCGGCCTTGAGGACTACGCCGCTGCCCTTGAGGCTGCCCGGTCCGACGGCGCCCGCAAGGTTCACATCCTTCCGCAGCAGTGATGCCCCACGCTTGTCGAGACGATTGAAGACGCTCATGTCCGCATCTGTTTCGCCGGCCCGCAGTGAGCAGGGCCTGATCGACCGGCTCGGCCTGCCACGTCCGTTGGTGTGGGGGTTCGTCGGTCTGCTGTTGTTCATGATCGGCGACGGGGTCGAGTCCGGCTACATATCCCCCTACCTGGCCGACCACGGCGCGGGCTCGGAGACCAGGGCCGCGGTCGCCATCACCGTCTACGGCGCGGTGGTCACGGCTGGGTCCTGGCTTTCGGGAGCCCTGTCGGATGTGTGGGGGCCGCGCCGGGTCATGTGGCTGGGCCTTGCCATCTGGGGCAGCCTGGAGGTCGTCTTCCTGGCCGTCGCCCTGCCCACCGAGAACTATCCGCTGATGCTGCTGGCCTACGGCCTGCGCGGTTTCGGCTATCCCTTCTTCGCCTACGGTTTCCTGGTGTGGGTGCTGGCGGGCAGTCCCGCGCACCGGCTCGGCTCGGCCGTGGGGTGGTTCTACTTCGCCTTCACCGGTGGCCTGCCGACCCTGGGCTCGCTCCTGGCCAGCGGCAGCGAACCGCTGATCGGCGAATACGCGACTCTGTGGGTCTCTCTCGTGCTGGTCGTCGCGGGTGGCATCATCGCGCTGACCGGAATCCGTCACGCGACGGGCGGCGAGCGTCTGGCAGCGCCGGAGGTGTCCGCGGGGCGCAGCATTGCCAACAGCGTCGCCATCCTCTTCTCCCAGCCACGCATCGCGATCGGGTGCCTGGTGCGGATCGTCAACACCGCACCGCAGTTCGGGTTCCTTGTCTTCCTGCCCACGGTGTTCTCCGACGACCTGCACTTCGGCACCTCGGGGTGGCTGCAGCTGGTGTTCGTCCTGGGCGCGGCGAACATCTTCGCCAATCTCTTCTTCGGAGTGCTCAGCGACCGTCTGGGCTGGCACCGCACCCTGCGCTGGTTCGGCTGCGTCGCCTCCGCCGTCAGCTCTCTGTGCCTGTACTTCCTGCCCGCCCACGTCAGTGACCGGTACTGGGTGGCTGTGCTGTGCGCGGCGCTGTACGGCATCACCCTGGCCGGATTCACGCCGATCTCCGTGCTGATGTCGCTGATGGCCCCCGGGCAGAAGGGCAACGCCATCGCGGTGCTCAACCTCGGAGCCGGTGCCGCCACCTTCGTCGGGCCGCTGATCGTGACGGTGTTCCTGGGCCTCATCGGCCCCGGCGGGGTGACCGTCGTCTTCGCCTGCCTGTACGTGCTGGCCGGGATAGCGGTCCGCTGGCTGCGGATTCCCGAGGAATCGCAGCAGGCGGTGGTGGAAGGTCTCCCCTTGGCACAGGTCACCGCCCCGGCGACGGAACGGGCCAGCGCGTGACACAGACCCCGACCAGGGAAGAGCGGCGGCCACCGTGCGGGTGCACGGTGGCCGCCCTCTGCCGGATCGCATCGGTGGTGCCTGGGTTCAGGAGCTGCCGGTGGCGTCCACGTTGACTTCCAGAGGAACGATGTCGCTGCGGACCCAGGTGTCGTAGACGTCGAAGTGCTGCCCTGTCGGAGTCCACGAGGTGGAGCGGATGTGCAGGGTGGGCGTGGTCGGCTTGATGTCCAGGGCGGCGGCGATCTCGGGGGACGGAGCCACGGCCCGTACCGAACGGTGCGCGCCACCGAGGCTGTACCCGGCGGCTGCCAGGGCCTGGCTGAGGGAGGCCTGGCCGTCGAGCACGTCATGGGCTGCGGCGATCGCGGGAACCAGGTCCGGCGGGCTGTAGTTGATGCTGTACAGCGCGGGCACGCCGTTGAGGGTGCGCAGCCGGACCAGTTCGTAGCCGGCGGTGTTCTCCGGCACCTTCAGCTGCTGGCACGCGAACGCGGGCAGGATGGTCGGCCCGTGGCGCAGCACCTGGGTGGTCACGGAGGTGTTCTGGTGGCTGAGGGCGTTCTCCAGGAAGCCCTGGGGCTGCTGGATGGTCCAGCCCTCGTCCGTGGCAGGCGACTGGGTGGCGAAGACGCCTCGGTTGGTCACCCGCGTCACCAGACCCTGGGACTCCAGAACCTGCAACGCCTGGCGGACCGTCGCCCTCGACAGCCCGAACTCCTTGCCCAGCTCGTTCTCGCTCGGAAGTCTCTCGCCCTGTTGGATCTCACCACCGGCGAGCCGGTGCTCCAGCGCTTCGACGAGCTGCTGGTAGTAGGGCGTCGAGGACTGCCGGTCGATGGCCCCCGATAGCGTCACGGTGCGCTCCCTCCGTCGACCTCGACAGTGTTGACCCCGACAGTGACGACATTGCCGGGGGTCTTCATCGTAATGCGCCGTCTGTACTGTCCGGACCATCCAGTCAATGTGGCCCGCCGGAGCGACAGAAGACAGCGGGGGTGGAGCCACGTAGGGCCGCACCCCCGCCGCGCGCGGCGCGTCAGGCGTTCATCCAGCCGGTGTCCGGGACCGGGCCGGCGGTGGACTGCGCGGCGGCCGCCGCCTGGAGCACGATGGCGGCCGCGGCCGCCCCGGGATCGAGCACCCCGCGGGCCACCTCCCCGACATAGCTGGCGCGGCCCCGCTTGGCGACCAGGTCGGCTGTGCTGCGCGCACCCTCGATGGCTGCCTGCGCGGTGAGATTGAGTGCCTGGCCTGGATCAGTGCCGGGCAGCAGCGATTCCAGAGTCCGGGCGGCGGGCACGAGCGCGTCGATCATGGTCTTGTGGCCGACCTCGGCCTTGCCGTAGCGCTGCACCGTGGCCACAGCGGCGGTCAGCCCGCTGGAGAGTTCGCCGAGGGTGGGCTCTCCGTCGTCGGAGCAGTGGGCGAGGTCGCGGAAGAACATGCCGAACAGCGGGCCGCTGGTGCCGCCGGTGCCGAGGAAGCCGCGGGAGACGGCGGTCATCCAGCCGCGGTAGTCCTGCGGTTCCTCCGCGTCGATGCTCTGCTGGGCCCGCCGGAGGGCGGACGTGATGTTGTTGCCGAAGTCGCCGTCGCCGGCCAGTCGGTCGAGTCGGCCGAGGTCCTCGGCGCGGCCCTGGAGGAAGGTGCTCATCAGGATCTCGGCCCAGCGGTGGCCGAAGCCGTCGGCCAGCGTGATGTCCACGGAGGTGTCGGTCATGGTGCGTCCTTGTCTTGTCACCAGGTCAGGGCGGGGGTCCGCACGGGGGCGTCCCACAGGGGAAGCAGGTCGGCGTCGGCGGGCAGCAAGGTCACCGATATCCCGTGCATGTCCAGGGAGGTCACGTAGGAGCCGGCCAGGGAGCGCTCGATCGTGACGCCCAGAGCGCCGAGGTGACGGTGGACGGTGCGGGCGGCCACGGACAGGTCCAACGGGGATGTCCCGCCGAGACCGTTGACGATGGCGATCACCGCCGAGCCCCGCCGGAGGCCGAGAGCGGCGACGACGGGGTCGACGAGCTGGGCGATGAGGGTGTCGGCGTCCGCGAACGGGATACGGCCGGTGCCGCGTTCGCCGTGGATCCCCACCCCGAGTTCGACCTCGTCGTCGGACAGGACGAAGGCGGGTCCGTCGGCGCCGGGATGAGTACCCGCGGTCAGGGCGAGGCTGAGGGTGCGGGCGCTCCGTGCGACCCGCCGGCCGAGGCCGGCCACTTCGACCAGGTCGGCCCCCGCCTCCGCGGCCGCGCCGCAGATCTTCTCCACGGCGAGTACGGCGGCGGTCCCGCGCCGGCCGGGCCCGTCCTCCTCCGCATCCGTGGCGAGGTCGTCGTCGACGAGTACGACCTCGGTCTTGACCGCGTCGTCCTCGGCGAGTTCGCCAGCGATCTGGAAGTTCAGGACATCGCCGGTGTAGTTCTTCACGATCTGCACGACTCCGCGCCCGGAGTCCGCGGCGACCGTGCCCGTATGGACCTGCAATGCCGTCGGACTCGCGAACAGGGCGCCGGGCACTGCCACATCGAGCATGCCGACGCCCACGAATCCGGCGTGCAGCGGTTCATGGCCCGAGCCGCCGCCGGAGACCAGTCCGACCTTGTCCCTGGCCGGCTGTGCCCGCGTGACGATGCCCACCGCGCGGTCGTAGGCGAGCAGTTGCGGATGAGTGAGAGCGAGCCCTTCGAGAGCTTCCTCTGCGGCTTGCTCGGGGCGATTCACGATGTGCCGGTGCATGGCGCCGTGCTCCTTTGCTCGGGTCTTGACCGGTCTCACGCTAGAGCCTACTGTTCGGACAGTCCAGACTGTACGTACAACTTAATGGTAGGCGAGACCACACCCCGCCCGACCAGCGGATCACGCGCTCACGACGAGAGGGACAAGACAGCCATGTCCATGGAATACCGGATGCGCCGCACGCTCCCCAGCGACCGGGTCGCCATCATCATGCCCGTCGACCACGGGCTGATCTTCAACCGCATCGAGGGTCTGGAGACCCCCTCCGCGCCCTTCGCCACGTGGGGCGACAAGGACGTCACCGGCTTCATGATGACCCCTGGCCAGGTCAAGCAGACCGAAGCCTTCTTCGCCCGCAACCCGCATCTGACCCGCGTACTGACCATCGACACCTTCTACGACTACGCCCAGAACGACGGCGGCGGCTCCCACAGCCTCATCACCACCGTCGAGGAGGCTGTCCGCATGGGCGTGGACGCCGTCAAGATGCTCTTCCCCTGGAACGTCTCCCGCGTCGAGCAGGCCGCCCTGTGCAAGCGCGTCGGCGACGTCGTCACCGCCTGCGACGCCTGGGACATCCCCCTCATCCTCGAACCCGTCCTCATCGGCGCCCCGCGCACGGAAGAGGTCGTCGCCGAAGAGGAGAAGATCGCGCGCATCGCCTATGACCTCGGCGCCCACATCATCAAGATCGCCTTCCCCGGGGAGGAGCGCACCCGCCGCCTCGTCGAAGAACTCAAGGTGCCTCTCGTGATCGCCGGCGGCCCCCTCGCCGGCGAGCCCTCCGAGACCGTCGACGCGATCGCCCGGACCATCCGTGCCGGCGCACGTGGTGTGATCGTCGGACGCAACATATGGCAGCGCGAGACCGACGTCGCCGAGAAGCTCCTCTCCGAGGTCGCCGCCCTCACCCGCAGCGTCAGCTTCGACGACTGATCCCCGTCGCAGGGACATGAGCCGCCGCGTCGATCGAAGGAGATGACAAGCGCGTGGGAACCTCGCCGCAACGGGCGGATGCCGTACTCGGCATCGACATCGGCAGCACGAACGTCAAAGTGGTGGCGCTGGACTCGGACGGCCACGTCGTGACCCGGGTGCGCCGCACCACCCCGCGGTCTGTCGACGATCCCTCGATCGACGCAGCACGGCTCTTCGAGTGCCTCGAAGAGATGGCCGTCGAGGCCTGTGGGGAGCGCTATGCCATCGCAGCGCTATGCGCTGCCGGCATCGGTGAGGACGGCGTTCTGGCCGATGCCTCACTCACACCCCTCACCTCGGCGCTCGCCTGGTTCGACCCCCGCCGCACCGATCTGTTCGGCGAGCTGCGACACCACCTCGACCCCGCCGACGACGTCGGCACCTCCACCGACGCCGCCCGCACACTGGTCGGCTGGGCCTGGGCCCGCCATCAGCCCGGAGCCGATCGAGCGGCGACCTGGCTCGCCCTGACCGACTACGCCGCCTGCCGCTGGAGCGGCACGGCCTTCCTCAGTGACACCCTCGCCGCGCGCACCGGGGCCTGGCGCCCACTCGCACGCACCTGGCACACCAGCCGCGTGCAGGCGACTCTCGGTGCTTCCGAACTGCTGCCCACGGTCATGCCGACGGGAGCCGTCGTCGGCGACGTACGCTCCGAGCGCCTGCGGAACGCCGGCATCCTCAGGCCCGGCGCCCTTGTGGTGGCGGGAGGGCACGACCACCCCGTCGGCGGCTGGGGCGTCCATCGGCTACACCCCGGAGCCATCCTCGATTCCATGGGCACCGCCGAAGTCGTCGTCGCGCAGACACATGCTCCGCCCGGCCATGTGCCCGAGGCCGTCGATGTCTCACCCGGCATTCACAACACCTTCGGAGCCACCGTCCTCCACGTGGAGGAACTCGCCCGGAACGTCGCATGGGCGTCCCAGGATCCGGCCGTTGCCGATGCCCTCGACCGTCTGATCTCCGGCAACGCCACACCCGACGATCACCTGTTCTCGGACACCTTCCACCCCGGCGCGGCCGGCGGTCATACACCCTTCTACGCCCCCCACTCCGCGTCCGACCCACACTCCAGGGCATCTGCCGTACTCGGCGCACTGGCGCGACGCGGTGGCCTTGCCGTCGCCGCCGTCCAGGCCCTCGCCGAGCCGGACGCGCCTGTTTACACCGCGGGCGGCTGGGCCCGTTCCCGCGGCTGGCTCGACATCAAACAAGCGGTGACCGGCACAGCGGCCCACGTCATCGCGGAACCGGAAGTAACAGCCGTGGGCGCGGCGCTCCTCGCCGCCCGGGCCCTCGGCTGGAAGCCGTCCGTCACCGCCGCGCTGAACCCCGGGGCAGAGGCAGGACTGCGAGGTGCGGCAGCCGGTCGATAAGCGAGCGGGTCACCCCAACACCCATCGCAGGCACCGGCCGTTCAGCTTCTCCGCCTTCTGCCCGCTGCCGCGATCTGCGCAGTGGGCAGAAGCCTGTCCGCGTCGGTGGGGATGCGCCGGCTGCGCCCTCCACGACCATGCCGTGCCCACGAAAGCGGGTGCCCAGAGGTCGCGGTCGGAGCTCTGGGCACCACACAGACCCGCGTCGTGAAACGCGTCGCCATCGTCTCCTCGGCAGTCCCTCGTTTTCGGTGTTAACAGACTCTTGACGCGGCCGAAAACCAATGCATACAGTCCGGACTGTCCAGGCTGACCGGCCTGTACGTACAAGACTGCGGGACCTTGAGTTCTGGAGCACCCATGAGCGGACCGAATGGCGCTCAGGCCATCAATCGCATTTCGGCCGAGCCGTACTACCTGCAGCTTGCGGACCGGATCCGTGACCAGATCTCGACGGGTGCCATAGCGGTCGGTGAACGCCTGTCCAGCGAGGGCGAACTGGCCACCACCTGGAATCTCTCCCGCGCCACGATCCGGGAGGCCCTGCGGTTGCTGGAGGAGGAAGGCTGGGTCGCCCGCATCGCACGACGAGGAGCCTTCGCCTCGCTGCCGCCGCGCCGGGGATGGCTGCTGCAGGGCCGGGAGGGCTTCTTCGAGAACGAGGTGGCGGGGCACCAGCGCCGGGTCACCACCCAGGTGCTGCGAGCCGAGCGGACGACCCTACCGGCGTCCTCGGTCGAGGCCCTCCGTATCGCCCCTGGCAGCGACGGCTACATCCTCGAACGGCTTCGCAGGCTGGACGGCAAGGTCGCACTCTTCTCCGCCAACTACCTGCCCCCGTCGGTGGGCGAGCTGGTGTCACGCAGCGACGTTCCGGCAGGAGAGGGCTCTCTCAACCACACGCTGAGCAAGGGCGGTTACACGGTCGCGGGCGCGTCCCGCACGGTCGAGGCCGTCACCGCGCGGGGGAAGGTCGCCGACCTGCTCCAAGTCCCTGACGGTGCACCGCTGTTGAAAGTCAAGTCGACCTCGTGGGACACGCATTTGGTGCCCTTCGAGCACCACGAGGTCTGGGTCCGCAGCGACGTGGTGCACGTCGAGATCCAAGTCGGTGCTCCCGCCCCGGCCCGGACGGCATCCCCCTCCCCCGAGATCGGCCGGATCGTCAGCCCCTGATCCGCCCGCACTCCACACGATCCCCACCCGCCCCGACAGAACAAAGGCGGCTGGTCTGCCCTTCCCGTCCTCAAGGAGAACCTTCCATGCCCCGCAACGGACGTAGACAACTCATCACGGCGACTTTCGTCGTCGGCACACTGACCGCTGCCGCCGCCTGTTCCGATCCCTCGGCCGGGCAGGACGCCTCGGGCAACACCACGATCACCGTGGCGCTCGCGGCGAACCCGCAGATGAAGACGGCCGAGAGCCTGATCTCCGACTTCGAGAACAAGAACCCGGGGATCAAGGTCAAGTTCACCACCCTGCCGGAGAACGACCTGCGCCCGGCCGTCACCAAGGACGTCGCCACCAAGGCCGGCCAGTACGACGTGGCCATGATCGGCAGTTACGAGGTGCCGATCTGGGCGAAGAACGGCTGGATCGTCCCGCTCAGCAGCTACGTCTCCAAAGACACGGCATGGGATGCGAGCGACGTCCTGCAGCCGATCAAGGACATCGTCTCGGCGGACGGCAAGCTGTACGCCGCCCCCTTCTACGGGTCGAGTTCCTTCCTCTTCTACCGCAAGGACCTGGCGAAGAAGGCCGGAGTCACGATCCCGCAGAACCCGACCTGGCAGCAGGTCGCCGCGGCCGCGGCCAAGATGGACGACAAGAAGAGCGGAGTCTCCGGCATCTGCCTGCGCGGTCTGCCCGGCTGGGGCCAGAACCTGGCATCCCTCACCACGGTCATCAACACCTTCGGTGGCCGCTGGTTCGACGAGAAGTGGCAGCCGCAGCTCACCTCGCCCCAGACCGAGAAGGCCGTGAAGTTCTACGTCGACCTCCTGCGTGCGCACGGCCAGCAGGACGCGGCCAAGGACGGCTGGGAGGGCTGCCTGCAGCAGATCACCCAGGGCAAGACCGCGATGTGGTACGACGACACGGTCTTCGCCGGTTCCGCCCTCCAGGAGGCCACCTCGCAGGTCAAGAACAACCTCGGGTTCGCGATGGCACCGGTGGACGAGACCAAGGCATCCGGCTGGCTGTGGTCCTGGGGGCTGGCGATCACCCAGTCCAGCAAGCACAAGGACGCCGCCTGGAAGTTCATCTCCTGGGCGACCAGCAAGGAGTACATCAAGCTCGCCGGCACCAAGGCCGGCTGGGATGCCGTCCCTCCCGGCTCACGCACCTCGACCTACTCGATCCCGCAGTACCAGAGCGCGGCCAAGTCCTACGCCGATCTGACCCTGGCCTCGATCAACGCCGCCAACCCGAAGCGGCCGACCGTCGATCCGGTGCCCTACACCGGAGTGCAGTACGTGCAGATCCCCGAGTTCACCGACATAGGTGACTACGTCTCGCAGCAGGTCGCGGGAGCCATCGCGGGCACCCAGAGCGTGCAGCAGGCGCTGAAGAAGTCGCAGTCCTACACCGAGTCCGTGGTCAAGAAGGCCGGCTATCTCAAGTAGCCGCAACCGGGCGGCGTGAGGGGTGCAAAAGCCCATCACGCCGCCCGACTCCCCAGGAGGAAGTGAGCCATGACCACCATCAGCCAGGCGGCTGTCCCGGTGAAGCCGCCGACCCGGCGCGGGTCGTGGAGCCGACGTGCCCCGCTGTTGCCTGCACTCATCATCACGCTCGTGCTGACGCAGATCCCGTTCGCCCTGACCATCTGGTACTCGCTGCAACGCTGGAACCTGCTCAATCCCGGCCAGAAGGGCTTCGCAGGCCTCGACAACTTCCGGGACACCTTCGGCGACGACACCTTCTGGAAGGCCATCAAGAACACGGTGGTCCTCACCGGCGGCGCCACGATCGCCAGCATGGCCATCGGGCTGGTCCTGGCGATGCTGCTGCAGAAGAGGTTCCCGGGGCGCGGCATCGCCCGCACGCTCGCCATCACACCGTTCTTCGTCATGCCCGTGGCGGTCACGCTGTTCTGGCGCAGCGCCATGTTCGACCCCTCCTTCGGGCTCCTCGGCTGGCTCACCGATTCCGTCGGGCTGCCGCGCGTGAACTGGCTGAGCGAACAGTCGATGCTCTCCATCATCATGATCACGTCGTGGCGGTGGACACCGTTCGCGATGCTCGTGCTGCTCGCCGGACTGCAGGCGCTGCCAGACGATCAGTTGGAGGCCGCACGCGTCGACGGCGCGAACTGGTGGCAGCAGTTCCGCAACGTTGTCCTCCCGCACCTGCGGCCCTTTCTCGAACTGACCGCGCTGCTGCTGAGCATGAACATCATCCAGACGTTCGGCGAGATCGCCCTGCTCACAGCCGGTGGTCCCGCGTTCGGAACGACCAACATCACCTACTACGTGTACCTGCGTGCGTTCAACTCGTTCGACTTCGGCACCGCTTCGGCATACGGGCTGGTCACGCTGGTACTCACCATCGCACTCGCGTTGCCGGCGCTACGCCTGCTGTCCGGCATCTTCCAGCAGGAGGGACGACGATGACCGCCACGGCCCTGCACCCCCCGGAGAAGAAGACCGTCTCTCCCGGGCCACACAGCCGCCCGCGTCGGCGTCGGCGGCGACCTGCCAACGACAAAGCCAGTTGGCCCGTGGCCGTACTCGGCTGGCTCGGATCGCTCGTTCTGTTCTCGCCGATCGCGTACATGCTACTCAAGAGCTTCCAGACCGAGACCGATGCGGCGTCGCCCTCACCCAAACTCGTGTTCCACCCGACACTGGAGCACTACCAGAGCACGTTCCAGGCAGGGTTCTGGGCGTATGCGGGCAACTCGATCGTCGTCGCGGTGGTCTCGACGGTCCTGGTACTGCTGCTGGCCACGCCTGCCGCGTACGCCCTGTCGGTACGGCCGGTCCGTAAGACGCAGGACGTGCTGTTCTTCTTCATCAGCACCAAGATGATGCCCGTCGCCGCAGGCATCATCCCGATCTACGTGGTCGCCCAGCACCTGCACCTGCTGAACACCGTGGTGGTGCTGCTGATCCTGCACCTGGGCATGAACCTCCCGCTTGCCGTGTGGATGATCCGCTCGTTCCTCCAGGAGGTACCGGGCGAGATACTCGAGGCCGCGGCGATGGACGGGGCCAGCCGGATACGCATCATGCGCAGCATCGTGCTTCCACTGGTCCGGCCCGGCCTGTGGTCAACAGCCCTGCTGTGCTGCGTGTTCTCCTGGAACGAGTACTTCTACGCCGTCAACCTCACGACGACCACGTCAACACTCCCCCTGTTCATGCAGAAGTTCCTGTCCTTCGGTGAGCTCTACACCGCCCAAGTAGCCGCCGTCGCCACCGTCGTGAGCATCCCCGTCGTCGTTCTCGGCTGGATCTGCCAGCGGAGCCTGGTGCGCGGCCTGTTGTTCGGGGCGGTGAAGTGATGCGCGCAGTCCTCAACTCCGGAACGACAACAGCTTCTCAGTCTCCTTGCCGGTGCGGTGTGCCGGACAGCCGTGTTCAGGCGCGCGGGCGGATCCGCAGTCCGTGCATGCCGCCGTCGACGGCGAGATCGGTGCCTGTGGTGGAGCCTGAGAGCGGGCTCGCCAGGTAGGCGATGGCCGCGGCGACCTCTTCCGCGCTGACCAGGCGGCCCATGGGCTGACGGGCGTTCAGGGCGGCGCGTTCGGCCTCGGGGTCGGCGGCGCTGTCCAGCAGGCGCCCGACCCAGGGGGTGTCGGCGGTACCGGGATTGACGCAGTTGACGCGGATTCCGGAGTGCACGAGGTCGGCGGCGGTCGCCCGGGTGAGGGAGAGGACGGCGCCCTTCGTGGCCGAGTACAGGGCCCGGTCGGGCAGCCCCGCCGTGGCCGCGATGGAGCAGGTGTTGACGATGGCCGCGCTGTGCGAGCGCCGCAGGTGCGGCAGCACGGCACGGGTCACCCGCACCATGCCGAAGACGTTGACCTCGAAGACGCGACGCCACTCGTCGTCGGTGTTGTCCTCGATCGTGCCCTGGGCGCCGATGCCCGCGTTGTTGACGAGGACGTCGATGCCCCCGAGCCTGCGGGCGGCCTCCCCGACGGCCGTTCGTACGCCGGTGTCGTCCGACACGTCGGCCTGTACGCCGATGAGGGGTTCGGGCACGTCGTCCGGCTTGAGATCCAGGCAGGCCACGCGCGCCCCACGCGCGGCGAGCAACTGAGCGGTGGCCAGGCCGATGCCGGAGGCGCCACCGGTGACCAACGCGGTCAGCCCGGCGAACTCGTTCGTGCTCATGTCCTGGCCTTCGCTTCCCACACCGGGCCCTCGGGGTAGCGGTGGGCCGCCACGGAGTCCGGGTGCAGTTCGGCGCTGATACCGGGGGCGGTCGGCGCGAGGTAGTGGCCCTCCCGGATTCGTACGGGATCGGTGAAGTGCTCGTGCAGATGATCGACGTACTCGATCACGCGGTTCTCGGTGGTGCCGCTGACGGCGACGTAGTCGAACATCGCCAGGTGCTGCACCATCTCGCACAGGCCGACCCCGCCGGCGTGCGGGCAGACCGGGACGCCGAACTTGGCGGCCAGCAGCAGGATGGCGACGTTCTCGGTGACGCCCGCGGTGCGGCTCGCGTCCATCTGGAGGATGTCGAGCGAGCCGGCCTGGAGCAACTGCTTGAACATCACCTGGTTGTGGGTGTGCTCACCGGTGGCCACCTTCACCGGCGCCAGCGCCTTGCGGATGGCGGCGTGGCCGAGGATGTCGTCGGGGGAGGTGGGTTCCTCGATCCAGTACGGGTCGTGGGGCACGAGCGCCCGCATCCAGTCGATGGCCTGCTGGACGCCCCACGCCTGGTTGGCGTCGACGGCGATCCTGATGTCCGGGCCGACCGCCTCGCGGGCCAGCCGCATCCGGCGCTCGTCGTCCGCGCGGTCGGCGCCGACCTTCAGCTTGATCTGGGAGAACCCGTCGGCGACCGCCTCCTTCGACAGCCGCACCAGCTTCTCGTCGTCGTAGCCGAGCCAGCCGGGTGTCGTCGTGTACGCCGGATAACCGTGCTCCAGCAGTCGCGCGGCGCGTTCGGCGCGGCCCGGTTCGGCGCGGCGCAGGACGTCCAGGGCCTCGTCGCGGGTCAGCGCGTCCTGCAGATAGCGGAAGTCGACCAGGTCGACCAGCTGCTCCGGGGACAGTTCGGCCAGCAGTCGCCAGACCGGCTTCCCGGTACGGCGGCCGTACAGGTCCCACACGGCGTTCACGATCGCCGCGGCGGCCATGTGGATGGCCCCCTTCTCCGGGCCCAGCCAGCGCAGTTGGCTGTCGCCGGTCAGCCGCCGGGAGAAACCGCCGAGGTCGTTCAGGACCTCTTCCACCGGCAGGCCGACCACCAGCGGGGCCAACGCACGTACGGCGGCGACCTCCACGTCGTTGCCGCGCCCCACGGTGAAGGCGAGCCCGTGGCCCTCGTCGCCGCCGCTCGTACGGATCGTCACATAGGCGGCCGAGTAGTCGGGTTCGGGGTTCATCGCGTCGGAGCCGTCGAGTTCCAGAGAGGTCGGGAACCGTACGTCGACCGCATCGACGGCGCTGATCAGTTCACTCATGGTGACCGGCCTTCGCGGCCGGGAGGCCAAGGTGTCGTCTCGGGGTCATGGCAACCACCCATCGTCATGTGTACATGGCATGTCTGTTCTGCAGCAGCAGCCTCCAGACATGGGATGGATTTTTAGTCTCTGTTCGCCGCTGTGTCCATAGCCGGAACGAAAAGAGTCGGACACTTTCGCCTCTGACCTGCGAAGTAGACGAGATTTTCGTAGTTGCGGTAGCGGATTCAGCCATCCCATGTCTTCCTACGTCATGGGATGTATTGCTACGGTGCCGCTGCGCACGCAACGACGAGGAGGGCAGCCACGCATGTCACTGACCGACAAGGCCATCGACCGCATCAGGGACCTCATCCAGTCGGGCGAGCTGCCCCCCGGGGCCAAACTTCCGCCCGAGCAACAGCTCGCCGCGGAGTTGGGTCTGTCCCGCAACCTGATGCGGGAAGCGGTGAAGGCACTGGTCGTCGCGCGGGTGCTGGAGATCCGGCGCGGGGACGGCACCTACGTGACCAGCCTGGAACCGGAGCTGCTGCTGAGCAGCATCGGGTCCGCGGTGGAGTTGCTGCGTGGCGACACGTTGCTGGAGCTCACCGAGGTGCGCCGACTGTTCGAGCCGGTAGCCACGGCGCTGGCCGCCACCCGGATCTCGGCCACCGAGCTCGGCGAGGTGGAGCGGCACCTGGACGCGATGAGGGCGGCCCGCGACGACGTCGAGCGCCTCAACGAGCACGACGCCGCCTTCCACCGGGCCGTGGTCGCGGCCACCGGCAATGCCACGCTGGCCACCCTCCTGGAGGGCATCTCCGGCCGGACGCTGCGCGCCCGTGTCTGGCGGGGACTGGTCGACGACAACGCCGCCGGGCGCACCCTCGCCGAACACGAGGCGATCTACCAAGCGCTGGCCGACGGCGATGCCGTACTCGCCCAGGCGGCGGCGCTGATGCACGTCAGCACCACCGAGCGGTGGCTGCGCGAGCACCTGGAACGGGACAGTCGGCTCCCCCGGGACGGCTCAGCCGTGTAGGGGCTTCCTTCCTGAGCACTGGTGCGCGCTTTCGCCCCCTTCATTCCTTATGTCCCGCTCCCGGGTGCCGAATCTCCGGTCACCGGGCGGGCATGTTCACCTCACCTAGGAGTACCGATGAGACTTCTGCGCGTGGGCCCGGCGGGCTCCGAGCGGCCCGTGGTCCTGGATTCCGACGGCACCGCGAGAGATCTGAGTCCGCTGACCGTCGACATCGACGGTGCGTTCCTGGCCGAGGGCGGCGTGGAACGCGTCCGTGCCGCCCTGGCCGAGAGCGTGCTGCCACCCACGGACATCACCGGCCGGCGGGTCGGCGCTCCGGTCGCACGCCCCGGCAAGGTGGTGTGCATCGGGCTCAACTACGTCGATCATGCTGAGGAGACGGCGACACCGCCCCCTGCCGAACCGGTCGTCTTCATGAAGGCCGCCAACACGGTCGTCGGCCCCGACGACACCGTGCTCGTACCGCGCACCAGTGAGAAGACGGACTACGAGATCGAACTCGCCGTGGTCATCGGCCGCACCGCGCGCTACCTGGACTCGCCGGAGGCGGCCGACGACGTCATCGCGGGCTACGCGATCGCCGACGACGTCACCGAGCGGGCCTTCCAGCACGAGCGGGGCGGGCAGTGGGACAAGGGCAAGTCCTGCGAGACGTTCAACCCGCTCGGCCCCTGGCTGGTCACCCCCGACGAGACCGGCGACCCGCAGGGGCTGGCCATGCGGCTGTGGGTCAACGGCGAACTGCGCCAGGACGGCCACAGCAAGAACATGATCTTCGGGGTGCGCCACATCGTCTGGTACCTGAGCCAGTTCATGGTGCTGGACCCCGGAGACGTGATCAGCACCGGCACCCCGGCCGGCGTGGCCTTCGGCGCCAACGACTTCCCGTATCTGGTCGCCGGTGACGTGGTCGAGGTGGAGATCGACCGGCTCGGCCGCCAGCGGCACGTCCTCGGACAGGCCTGATGACCTCCGCGAGCCCGCCCTGGTTCACCGAGCGCGTCCCGCTCGGCCGCTCCGGGGCCACCGTCAGCCGTATCGGCCTGGGCACCGCACCGCTGGCCGGGCTGTTCTCGGCGGTCGGCGACGAGCAGGCCACCGCCACGCTCGACGCCGCCTGGGCGGCCGGTGTCCGGTACTTCGACACCGCCCCGCACTACGGTGCCGGGCTCGCGGAACGGCGGCTGGGATCCTTCCTCGCCGACACCGGCCGCCCGCGCGCCGCGTTCACCGTGTCCACAAAGGTGGGACGGCTGCTCGTGCCGGGCGACGCCGCCCTCGGGGACGAGGCGTTCCACGGCGAACGGGGGCTGGTCCGGGTGCGCGACTACAGTGCCGAGGGCGTCTACCGTTCGCTCGCCGAGAGCCTTGAGCGGTCCGGTCTCGAAGCCTTCGACACAGTCCTGATCCACGACCCGGACGACCACTGGGAGGAGGCGGTCACGGGGGCGTACCCGGCACTGGCCCGGCTGCGCGACCAGGGAGCGGTCCGGGCGATCGGCGCGGGCATGAACCAGACGGCGATGCTCACCCGCTTCGTCACCGAGACCGACCTCGACTGCGTACTCGTCGCCGGCCGCTACTCCCTGCTGGACCGCAGCGCGGCCGACGCGCTGCTGCCGCTGTGCGCCGAGCGCGAGGTGGGCGTCCTGGTCGGCGGCGTCTTCAACAGCGGCATCCTCGCCGACCCGTCCCCGGGCGCCACCTACGACTACGCCCCGGCACCCGACGAAGTGCTGCGCCGCGCCCGGTCCCTGGCCGAGCGGTGCGCAGCCCACGGGGTGCCGCTGGCCGCCGCCGCGCTGCAGTTCCCGCTGCGCCACCCGGCGGTCACCGGTGTGGTCCTCGGCGCGCGCAGTCCACTGGAGGTCACGGAGAACATCGCACACGCCACGGCGGAGATCCCCGCGGAGCTGTGGGCGGAACTCGACGCCCTGGCGGCGGGGGCCCGGCCATGACACGGATCGACGCACACCACCACGTCTGGAGGCCCCGGCCCGCGACGCCTGTGGCGGAGACGGCTCCGAGAGCGCCCGGGACCGCTTCCGGCCCGAGCCGTCGCCCGCACGACTGGCTGGACGCCCCCGACATGGCAGCCGTACGCCGTGACTTCACCCTCGACGACCTCGCACCGGAGCTCGCGGCGACGGGCATCGACCGTACGATCCTGGTCCAGGTCCTCCCCGATGCCGACGAGACGGCGGAGTTCCTGTCCCTGGCGGGGGCAGCGGACCTGGTCGCCGGTGTCGTCGGCTGGGCGGACCTCACCTCGGACCGCCTGACGGACACACTGGCCGCCCTGCGGACGGGCACCGGAGGTGAACTCCTGGTAGGCGTCCGGCACTTGGTGCAGGGGGAGGCGGACCCGGGCTGGCTGAACCGGGGGGACGTCCGACGTGGACTGGGCAGGGTGGCGGACGCGGATCTCGCCTACGACCTGCTCACCCTCCCGCACCAACTCCCCGCCGCCATCTCCACCGCACGGGCCCTGCCCGAGCTGACCTTCGTCCTCGACCACCTGTCCAAGCCGCCCATCGCCTCCGGCGAACTGCACCCGTGGGTCTCGCTGATCCGTGAACTGGCCGCCGAACCCAACGTGTTCTGCAAGCTGTCCGGCATGGTCACCGAGGCGGACCACACCGGCTGGACTGTCGCGGATCTGCGTCCGTACGCCGATGAGGTGCTGGACGCCTTCGGCCCGTCCCGTGTGATGTTCGGCTCCGACTGGCCGGTGTGCCTACTGGCCGCCTCCTACGAGGAGGTCGTCCGCGCGGCCGAGGAAGTGACCGACCGGCTGACCGTCGCCGAACGTGCCGAGGTCTTCGGCGGCACGGCGGCCCGCGCCTACCGACTGCGGAAGGAAGACCTGTGAAGATACGTCTGGCCTACGGGCAGTCGGGGCTCGACATCGAGGTGGATCCGCCGACGGCGACCGTCGTCGAACCCGTTCACCACGAGGCCGCCGCGGACCAGATGGCCGTACTGCGCGAGGCGTTGCGCGCCCCCGTCGCCGGGCCCCCGCTGCGCGAACGGGTGCGACCGGGGCAGACGGTGGCGATCTCGGCCTGCGACGGCACCCGCCCCCAGCCGCGCCATCTGATGATCCCCGCCGTCCTCGCCGAACTCGAAGGGATCGTCCGTCTGGAGGACGTGGTGATCCTCGTCGCCACCGGCACCCACCGGGGCAACGGCGAGGCGGAACTGCGCGCGATGTTCGGCGACGAGGTCGTGGACGCCGTACGCATCGTCAACCACGACGCCCGCGACCCCGGACAACTGACCTGGATGGGGACGTACGGCAACGGCGTCCCGGTCTGGCTGAACCGTGCGTGGGCCGAGGCGGACGTCCGCATCACCACGGGCTTCGTCGAACCGCACTTCTTCGCCGGCTTCTCGGGCGGTCCGAAACTCGTGGCCCCCGGCCTGGCCGCGCTGGAGACGGTCCTCGTCCTGCACGACGCGGCCCGCATCGGCGACCCGCGCGCCACCTGGGGCAACATCCACGGCAACCCCGTCCATGACGACGTACGGGCCATCGCCGAAGCGACCGGAGTCACCTTCTCGCTGGACGTGGTGCTCAACCGGGACAAGGACATCGTGGCCGCCTTCGGAGGCGATCTGGCGCCGATGCACGCCGCGGCCACGGCCACGGCGAAACGCATGGCGATGCGGCCGGTCGAGGCGCCGTTCGACGTCGTCGTCACCACCAACTCCGGCTTCCCGCTGGACCAGAACCTCTACCAGGCGGTCAAGGGCATGTCCGCCGCCTACCAGGTGGTCAAACCCGGCGGCATGATCGTCTGCGCGGCCGAGTGCCGCGACGGCTTCCCCGACCACGGCTCCTACCGGGAGGTGCTGGCCTCCGCTCCGTCCCCGCAGGCGCTGTTCGACGACATCAGCGCCCGCACCGAAACCGTGCCCGACCAGTGGCAGGTGCAGATCCAGGCACGTATCCAGTCCGGCAGCCGGGTCGTCATGCACACCGGTTTCCTGAGCGACGCCGAACTGGCCACCGCCCACCTGCGACAGACCCGCGACATCTCGGCCACCGTCGCCGAGGCGCTGGCCGGAGCGGGTCCCGGCGCCCGTCTCTGCGTCCTGCCCGAAGGGCCGCAGACCATCCCGTACGTCGACAGGAGCGGGGCATGAGCCGGGTACTGGACCTGGGCTTCGCCCGGCTGGACCTCGCCCGCGAGGCCCGACAGGGACTCCCCGAGGTCGTCTACGGGCCCGGAAAGACGGTCGAGCAGATCAGCGGCATCGTCACCGGGCTGCTGGAACACAACACCGGTCCTGTCCTCGTCACCCGGATCGAGGCGGAGATCGCCGAGGCCGTCATGGCACGGCTGGATCCGGGCGTGTACGACGAGGAGACGCGAGGCCCGGGGCCGTACGACGGGCAGCGACACGACCCGGGAACGTACGACGGCCAGCCGCACGGCCCGGGAACGTACGACGCCGAGGCCCGGCTGCTGTACTGGCGGCCGTCTCCAGCCGGGGACTTCTGCGTGACGGTGGTGGCCGCCGGCACCTCGGACCGGCCCGTCGCCGCCGAAGCCACCGCCGTGGCCGCCGCCGTCGGCCTGGACACCACCGCCATCCACGACGTGGGGGTGGCCGGCCTCGACCGGGTCCTCCAGGTGCGTGACCGGCTCCAGGCCGCCGACGCGGTGATCGTCGTGGCCGGGATGGAGGGCGCCCTCGCCAGTGTCGTGGGCGGTCTGGTGCGCGCACCGGTCGTCGCCGTGCCGGTCTCCACCGGGTACGGCGCGTCCCTGGAGGGCGTCACCGCACTGCTCGCCATGCACGCCTCCTGTGCTGCCGGGGTGACCGTGGTCAACATCGACTCCGGCTTCTCGGCCGCGATCGCGGTTCACCGCATCGCCCAAAGCTCTGTGAACACACAAAGCCGTTTGAACACACCCGGAGGCCGCCGGTGATCGCCTGGATCAACCCGTTCACCGGGCTGGCCGGGGACATGCTCCTGGCCGCCCTCATCGACGCCGGAGCACCGCTGGACGCGATCCGGGCCTCGATCGCCGCCACGGGTCTCACCGGTTGGGAACTGACCGCCGAGCACGTCACCGACCACGGGCTGGCCGCCACCCGGGTCCACGTGAACGTCACCGACCCGTGCACCGAGCGGCAGGCCGCCGAAGTCATCCACCTCGCCTCGCGGGCCACCCCCGAACCTGTCGCCGCCCTCGCGGTCGCCACCGTGACCGCCGTTGCCGAGGTGGAGGGCCGCCTGCACGGCGCCGACCCCGCCACCGTCCACCTCCACGAACTCGGCGGCCACGACACCCTGGTCGACATCGTCGGCGTCGCAGCCGCCCTGCACGCCCTGGGCGTCACCGACGTCTTCAGCGCACCGCTCCCGCTGGGCAGGGGGCGGGTGACCTCGGCGCACGGAGTGCTGCCCTGCCCGGCACCCGCCACGCTGGCGCTGCTCACCGGAGCGGCCGTCATGGGAAGCGATCTGCCCGGCGAAACGGTGACGCCCACCGGCGCCGCACTGCTGCGCGCGCTCGGAGCGCGGTACGAACCGCCGCCGCCCTTCACCCTGGGCCGCACCGGGTACGGGGCGGGCACCCGCCGCCTGCCGGACCGGGCCAACATCACGGCGGTGACCCTGGGAGTCCCCGCCCCGGCAGCTTCGGGTCAGGACCCTCCGGCGGAGGACGTCGTCGTTCTGGAGACCAACCTCGACGACGTCACCGGCGAGATCCTCGGACACACCATCACCCGGGCGATGTCGTCCGGTGCTCTCGACGCCTGGGTGACGCCCGCCGTGATGAAGAAGAACCGCCCCGCGCACGTGTTGCACGTCCTGACCACCCGCCAGGACGAGCGTCGGCTGCGCGACCTCGTACTGTCGGAGACCGGCAGCCTCGGCATCCGCCGCGTGGGCGCCACCCGCACCGTGCTGCCGCGAGACTTCGAGACCGTGCACGTGGACGGCCACCCGGTTCGGATCAAGCACGGTCCGCACGGCGCCAAACCCGAACACGACGACCTCGCCTCCGTTGCCGCAGCCCTGGGCATGCCCCTCCGGACCGTCGCGGCACGCGCACTCGCGGGGAGCGGCCGGGCCGCCGCCCCTCAGCACACCGACCTTCTCGCGGGAGGACAACCATGACCATCACAGACGAGGGAGCGGCTGCACTCGCACACACCGACGCCCTCGCCGACCGGCTTCTGGACCGCATGCGCGCCATCGGCGCCGTCGCCGTGGCCTATTCGGGCGGCGCGGACTCCGCCCTCGTGCTCGCCGCCGCCGTACGTGCCGTCGGCCCGGAGCGGGTTCTCGCCGTCACCGCCGTGTCGGAGAGCCTGGCCGCCGGTGAACTGCCGCACGCCCGCCGCCTGGCCACGGACCTCGGCGTCACTCATCTCACCCCGCGCACCAGCGAACTGACCCGTCCCGGCTACCGCGCCAACGGCCCCGACCGCTGCTACTTCTGCAAGTCCGAGGTCCTGGACACCATCACCGTGCTCGCCCACGACCACGGATACGAGCTGGTGGCCACCGGAACCAACGCGGACGACGCCCGGGACCCCCACCGCCCGGGCATCAGGGCCGGCCGGGAACGCGGCATCCACACCCCGCTCCTCGACACCGGCCTGACCAAGGCGGAGGTGCGCCTGCTGAGCAGGCACTGGTCACTGCCGACCTGGAACAAACCCGCGACGCCCTGTCTGGCCAGCCGGATCCGCTACGGCATCGAGGTCACCCCGCATCGCCTGGCCCGCGTCGACCGGGCCGAGACCGCGGTGCGCGCGCTCCTGGCCGACGCCGGACTGACAGTGACCGACCTCCGGGTCCGCGACCTGGGGGACAGCGCCCGCCTGGAAGTGGACGCCTCGCTCGTCGGCCGGATCTCCGCGCTCCCCGGGCTCGCCAGGGCGCTGGCGGACGCGGGCTTCGCCGAACTGCCCCACCGGGTGGAGCCCTTCCGATCGGGACGGCTCAACTCCGAGACCTCAGTCCGTGGCGCGGCGCCCCGCTCAGCAGCGGATCGGCCAGTCACACGATGACGAACGGCACCCCCGGCGAGGTCCCTTTCCCTTGACTCGGCTGTTCCTCCAATCGAGATGCATCCCGAGTCCGAGCGCGAGCAAACCCGGTACGTCCCCGGTGTACCCGCACCCAGCGTGATGCCCTACAACACGCTCGCCGTCGGCGAGGCCGTGACTCACTTCCTTCTCGCATCCGTCGGCCTGCACGAGGGAGACAATGATCTCGGATCAGTCATCCACCGCCCTCGAACCCGTGAACGGCATATCCAAGATCCCCGCCAGGACGCCCGCTGCCGCTGGTGTACACCCGGAGGCAATCTCGGCCGCGGCGCCAACGGAGAACTCGCGGCCCGGCAGACGGCAACCACTCGATCTTGAATTCACAGCGGATGAGAGTGTGCCGTGACACGGTAGTTGGAACTGAAAGGCTCGGCGGCCCGCGGCTGCCCTCGTCGCGGAGTCGAGTGCGATTCCTGTCGTCGTGGCGGAGCACCGACTGTCTTGTCACGGCCCAGCGGCTATCTCGATCACGCAGAATCCTGGTGCCAGCTATCCGCGGTATGTGACAACTGGCGTCTGTGGTCACAACGGGTCAGCGCCGCACCCTCGGCATCCCCAGCCCGATCCACGAGATGATCTCCCGCTGGATCTCGTTGTTGCCGCCGCCGAAGGTGAAGATCACGGCCGAGCGGTAGCCGCGTTCCAGTTCGCCGTGGAGTATCTCGCCGGCCGAGCCCTCCTTCAGGGCGCCCGGGGCGGCGACGATCTCCAGGAGCCAGGCGTAGGCCTCGCGGCGGGCCTCGGAGCCGTACACCTTGACGGCGGAGGCGTCCTGCGGGGTGAGGGTGCCTTCCTGGACGGCGTTCACCATCTGCCAGTTGAGGAGTTTCATCGCGTCGAGCTTGGTGTGGGTCTGGGCGAGACGGCGCCGGACCCAGGGCAGGTCGACGACGCGGCGGCCGTCGGCGAGCTTGGTCTCCATCGCCCAGCGCTGTACGTCGTGCAGGGAGCGGATGGCCATCGTGCCGTGTGCGGCGAGGGTGACGCGTTCGTGGTTGAGCTGGTTGGTGATCAGCCGCCAGCCCTGGTTCTCCTCGCCGACGCGGTGGGCGACGGGGACGCGGACGTTCTCGTAGTAGCTGGCGGTGGTGTCGTGCGAGGCGAGGGTGCGGATGAGGGTGCAGGAGTAGCCGGGGTCGGTGGTCGGCATGAGGAGCATGGTGATGCCCTTGTGCGGCGGGGCGTCCGGGTCCGTGCGGACGGCGAGCCAGACCCAGTCGGCCGTGTCGCCGTTCGTCGTCCAGATCTTCTGGCCGTTCACCACGTACTCGTCGCCGTCCCGTACCGCGCGTGTCTTCAGGGCCGCCAGGTCGGTGCCCGCCTCCGGCTCGCTGTAGCCGATCGCGAAGTCGATCTCGCCGGCCAGGATCTTCGGCAGGAAGTACGTCTTCTGCTCGTCGCTGCCGTAGCGCATGATCGTCGGGCCGACGGTGTTGAGCGCCATGAGCGGCAGCGGTACGCCCGCCTGGGCGGCCTCGTCGAAGAAGATGAACTGTTCCATCGGGGTCAGCCCGCGCCCCCCGTACTCCTGCGGCCAGCCGACGCCGAGCCAGCGGTCGGCGCCGAGGCGGCGGATGGTCTCGCGGTAGAAGCGTTTCTGGAGGGCCGGGTCGCCGAACCGCGAGTAGGCGCGGTCCGGCACCAACTCGGCGAAGTAGGCGCGCAGTTCGGTACGCAGTCGCTGCTGCTCGGGCGTGTATTCGAGATGCACGGCGCCTCCTGCTGGCTCCCCTGGGCCGGACCTGTCGGCGCACACGGTAGAACGTGTTCCAGAAATTGGGAATGGCGGTGCGCCCATGGGTACGCGCAAGGGTGCGTACATGCCTGAGGGGGTCCCGGACGTCCGGGACCCCCTCAGGCTGGAGCTGCGAACTGCTCAGTGCGCCACAGGAGTTGCCTGCGGTTCGGCGCCGCTCGCGCCGACGGCCGCAGCCGCCCTCGGCACCAGCAGCCGTTCCGCCAGCAGGCCGAAGACCAGGCCGAACGCGGTCCACATGGTCGTCTGGATGGCGAGGGTGGCCACGCGGTACTGCCACAGCAGGCTCGCGGAGAAGCCCTCCGGGACCTCGTTGGTGAACGACGGCAGGAACGCGTACGCGAGTCCGACTGCCAGGACGAAGAAGCCGCCCGCGGCGAGGGTCGCGTTCCAGTTGCCGAGGCTCGGTGCGAGGCGCTTGCCCAGGATCACCGCGCCGACGGCCAGCAGCACGCTCAGCGCGACCATCAGGAAGAACAGCGCGGTGCGCTGGTTGAGGGTGGTCTCGTCACCCACGGCGGGCGGGTTGGCGGGGTACTTGAGGAACGGCACGACGTACACGGCGAACAGCCCGGCCCCCGCGAGGAGCAGCGCCGTCGCGCGCGGCCCGAAGCGGCCGATCCGGCCGAGCGCGAAGCAGTACGCGAGGGCGGCGATGCCGCCGAACGCGACGCCGTAGACGAGGACACCGGTGCCCAGGCCCACGGTGGACTGCAGCGCGCGGGAGACGAGTTCCTCGCCGCCGTGCTCGTGCGCGGCGTGCGCCTCCTCGAAGGCGATGGCGTCGTCGACGAGCGGCTCGGCCAGGAGGTAGGCGACGACCCAGGCGAGCGCACCCGCGACAAGGCCCGCGAGCATGCCGCGGACCAGGAGGTTTCTGACAGTTGTGGAGTTCATGGGCTCGTACGTTTCCCTGTCGTCGTCAGTGGCAGGGGAAGCCGAGCAGGTGACGGGCGTCGTGCACCCATTCGTGCACGCCCTCGCCGGAGACCAGGGAGGTGGCGCCCTGTTCGGCGCCGACGAAGTAGAGCAGCACCAGCATCAGCACGCCGAAGAAGACCGCCCAGGGGGCGATCGCCCCGATCGGCAGCTTCGCGGGTACGGCGGTGGGAGCAGCGGTCGGCTGAACGGCGGACTGTGCCATGAGCAGGACCTCCTGGGGGAACTCGCGTCCCGTATCGGTGGTGCGGAGGACGACAGTCACGGGTCTGACTTGCCCCCGGGCCGCACCGGGGAGGGTGCGTACGGGGCTTACAGTGGCGCGACCGTGCCGGATTCCCACCGGCTTCCGTCGAACCGTCGTCAATATCGACGAGAACGTACCGCGAAGCGGGGGCGCGGCCAAGGGCGCATGGGACGGCGTACGGCGCACCGGGGCGCCGCACGCTGCCTCAAGTTCCGTACATGACAACGACATTGGGGCAGGAATGAGCAGCGCGGGGGCCACCGGATGACGAGCCGAGTGATGTTGATCTCACCGGCGATCAGCGCGGCCCTGCGGGAGGCCCGCTTCGACGACGACTGTCCCCTGGACGAGTCGGGCCTGCGGCTCGCCCGGGCGGCGGCAGGGACGCTCCCGCCGGTCTCCCGGGTCTGGGTCTCCCCCACCGCACGCTGCCGGGAGACGGCTCAGGCACTGGGCCTCGACGCCGGGTCCGCGCCCGGCCCGGCCGGGCCGGCCGGCCTGGACGCGGGCCGCTGGCGCGGCACGACCCTCACCGAGGTGACGGAGAAGGAACCGGAGGCGCTGGCCCAGTGGCTGACGGACCCTCAGTCGGCCCCGCACGGCGGCGAGTCGGTGCGCGCGCTGTGCGACCGGGTCGCGCGCTGGCTGGACGACACGGCGGCCCAGGTCACGGGCCGCTCCGTCGCGGTCGTCGAGCCGGAGGTCGTGCGGGCGGTGACGGTACGGGTGCTGGGGGCGCCCGAGTCGGCGTTCTGGCGGATCGACGTTCCGCCGTTGACGGCAACGGAGTTGAGCGGTCGGGCGGGGCGCTGGAACGTACGGGTGGGGTCGCGGCTGGGGGCACCGCACGGGGAGCACGAGGAGTAGGCAGTACAAGGAGTAGGGAGCATGAGGAGTAGGGGGTACGAGGAGTAGGGAGCGCGTGGGACGCGGGCCCTCTCAGCCGCCACCGTCGCGCACGGAGCCCGGCGTCCCCATCGTCCGTATGAAGTCCTCGCACGCCTGTGCGCACTCCCGGCATGCCTTCGCCGCGTCCTCCGCGCCGAGGTGGTCGTCGAGGATCTGGGCGGTCTCCAGGCAGACCGTGCGGCACCAGTCCAGTTGGAGGCGGAGGGCGGCCTCGTCCTGGGGTGTCTGTTCGGAGAGCAGTCGGCAGGTCGCGTCGCAGACTTCCGCGCACAGGATGCCCTTCCGGCGTGCGACGGCGTCGTCGGCGGACCCGTCCGGGTCGACGAAGCTCGCGCGCCGTGCGGTCGCCCGTGCGCACTCGGTGCACGCCTGGGCGCAGACGAACCGGTCCTCCAGGAACCGGAAGAGTTCCTGTTGCGAAGGCGTAGTCGTAGTCGTAGAGGTCACCCCGATCGGGTTGCCGCAGCGGGCCCCGTCAAACCCGGCCGCCCCTTTCCGGGTCAGCTGTCGTAGTCGACGGTCAGGGTCTCCGAGACGGGGAACGACTGGCAGGTCAGGACGTAGCCCGCGTCGACCTCGGCGGGTTCGAGGGCGTAGTTGCGGCGCATGTCCGCCTCGCCCGAGGTGACCAGGGCCCGGCAGGTGCCGCAGACGCCGCCCTTGCAGGCGAACGGCAGGTCGGGGCGGGTGCGCGCGGCCCCGTCCAGAACGGTCGTCTCCCGGGAGAGCGCGGTCGTGGTGGAGCGGCCGTCGAGGGTGATCGTGACCCGGCTCACCGGGCCGTCGGCCACCGCGTCCGTGTGCTGGACCTCGTGGAACGGCTGGTCGTCGGCGTAGAAGAGTTCCTGGTGGACGCGGCCCGCGGGCACGCCCAGCCCGGCCAGCAGCTGCTGGGCGTCGCGGACCATGCCGTGCGGTCCGCACAGCCACCAGTGGTCGGTGCCGGGGACGTCGACGAGACCGGCGAGCAGCGCGGCGAGCCGTTCGGCGTCCAGGCGGCCGGAGAGCAGCTCGGCCTCACGCGGCTCGCGGGACAGTACGTGGCCCAGCTGGAAGCGCGTACGGTACAGGTCCTTCAGGTCCGCCAGTTCGTCGGCGAACATCACGGTGTCCGTACGCCGGTTGCCGTACAGGAGGGTCACCTGGGAGCGGTCGTCGGCGGCCAGGACCGACTCGGCGATCGACATCATCGGGGTGATGCCGGAGCCCGCCGCGATCAGGACATGGCGGCCGGGTGCGGTCAGGTCGGGGGTGAAGGCGCCGGTCGGGGTCATCACGTCGAGGACGTCACCCGGGCGCACCTCGTCGACCAGCCAGGACGAGAACAGGCCGCCGGGCACCACCCGTACGCCGATGCGCGGCTGTTCGCCGGCCGGGGCACAGATCGAGTACGACCGCCGCTCCTCACGCCCCTCGAACTCCCGGCGCAGGGTGAGGGACTGCCCGGGCGCGAAGGCGTACTCGGCGGCCAGGCCGTCCGGCACCTCGAAGCCGACGGTGACGGCGTCCGCGCACAGGCGTCGTACGTCGGCGACCTTCAGGGCGTGGAAAACCGGGCGGCGACGGGCTGTGGCCGGAGTGGCCGCCGGTGCGGTGGTCGGGGAGACGGTCGCGGCCATCAGATCTCCTTGACGTACTCGAACGGCTCGCGGCAGGCCCGGCAGCGCCACAGGGCCTTGCAGGACGTGGCGGCGAAACGGGAGGTCTCCTCCGTGTCCGCCGAGCCGCAGCGGGGGCAGGGCACGGTGCGCCGGGTGGGCAGCAGCGAGAGGGTGACCGGGCCGCGCGGTGCCGCGCCGGGCGGGGCGATGCCGTGCTCGGTGAGCTTGCGGCGGCCCGCCGGGGTGATCCAGTCGCTGGTCCAGGGCGGATCGAGGACGGTACGGATCTCCACGCGCGCGTACCCCGCGGCGCGCAGCCGGGCGGCGACGGCGGCGCGCATCTCGGCCATCGCCGGGCAGCCGGAGTAGGTCGGGGTCAGGCTCGCCACCACCGTCCCGTCGCCGGTCACCTCCACTCCGCGCAGGACGCCGAGGTCGGCGAGGGTCAGCATGGGCAGCTCGGGGTCGGGCACCCGCTCGGCGATGCTCCTGGCGCGCCGGACGTCCTCGATCCCGGTCACGGTCACCATGTCGCCTCCGGGTGGGCGCGGGCCACGCTCTGCAACTCGGCGAGCAGCGGCGCGAGATGCTCGGTGTGCCGCCCGTCGCGCCCGGCGCCGTGCGCCGGTGGAACGGGCGGTACGGTCAGCCCGGCGGCCTCCGCGACCTGCCCCAACACCTCGACGACCTCGCCCTGGACGTCGTACGCCGCGAACAACTCGCCGAGATACGGGGCGACTTGGTCCAGGGCCATGCGCATCCGGCGGTGCGACTCCTCGGTGCCGTCGCCGAGGCGGACGGCCCATTCGGCGGCGTACTGGCGGTGGTACGTCAGTTCCTTGGCGCCCTTCGCGGCGATCGCGGCGAGCACCGGATCGCGGTGGGCGGCGAGGCGTTCGAAGTGGGCGAGCCGCCAGCTGGACAGTGCCAGCAGCCGCACGATCGAGAACGCGAAGTCCCCGATGGGCAGTTCGGCCAGCTGTACGTTGCGGAAGTCGTCGGCGTCGCGGAAGTAGGCGTACGCGTCCTCGCCGCGTCCGGTGGCGTCGACCTGGCCCGCGCGGGCGTACAGCAGCCGGGCCTGGCCGAGCAGGTCGAGGCCGATGTTGGCGAGTGCCACCTCCTCCTCCAATTCGGGGGCGCGGGTGCACCACTCGGCGAGCCGCTGGGCCGACACCAGCGCGTCGTCGGCGAGTTCGACGCAGGTCGCGGCCAGCTCGCCGGCGTCGACGCCCTCGGGGACGGTCGTGTCGACGCCGTACAGGGGGTCCTCGAACCCGGTGCCGAAGGCCCAGCGGGCGTCGCTGCCGTCGTCGTGGCCCTCGGCGAGGGAGAGATAGACGTGGTCGTCGTCGTTCTCGCTGTTGCTCATGTCCGCTGCTCCTCTCCTCGGGCTAGATGTACGGGACGTCGTCGGGGATGTCGTAGAAGGTGGGGTGGCGGTAGGCCTTGTCGGCGCTCGGCGCGAAGAACGGGTCCTTCTCGTCGCGCGAGGAGGCCGCTATGTGCTCGGAGCGCACCACCCAGATGCTCACGCCTTCGTTGCGCCGTGTGTACAGGTCCCGCGCGTGGGTGAGCGCCATCCGGTCGTCGGCGGCGTGCAGCGAGCCCACGTGGACGTGGTTCAGGCCGCGCTTGCCGCGCACGAACACCTCGTACAGGGGCCACTCGTTCGAAGACGTCCCGTCGCTCATGCCACTGCCTCCTTCGCGGCCCGCGCGTCCTGCTTGGCGGCGTGCGCGGTGGCCGCCTCGCGGACCCAGGCGCCCTCCTCGTGGGCGGTCCGGCGCCGTTCGACCCGTTCGGTGTTGCAGGGGCCGCCGCCCTTGATGACGCGCATCAGTTCGTCCCAGTCCGGGGTGCCGAAGTCGTGGTGTCCACGCTCCTCGTTCCAGCGCAGTTCCGGGTCGGGCAGGGTCACGCCGAGCTTGTCGGCCTGTGGGACGGTCATGTCGACGAAGCGCCGGCGCAGTTCGTCGTTGGTGTGCCGCTTGATCTTCCAGGCCATGGACTGCGCGGAGTTGGGCGAGGCGTCGTCGGGCGGGCCGAACATCATCAGGGAAGGCCACCACCAGCGGTCGACGGCGTCCTGGACCATCGCGCGCTGTGCCGTCGTACCGCGCATCATCGTCATCAGCAGCTCGTAGCCCTGGCGCTGGTGGAAGGACTCCTCCTTGCAGATGCGCACCATCGCGCGCGCGTACGGCCCGTACGAACTGCGGCACAGGGGCACCTGGTTGCAGATCGCCGCGCCGTCCACGAACCAGCCGATCACGCCGACGTCGGCGAAGCTCAGCGTCGGGTAGTTGAAGATCGACGAGTACTTCTGGCGGCCCTCGATGAGCCGCTCGGTGAGATCCGCGCGGTCGACGCCGAGCGTCTCGGCGGCCGAGTACAGGTACAGCCCGTGCCCGGCCTCGTCCTGGACCTTCGCGAAGAGGATGGCCTTGCGGCGCAGCGAGGGCGCACGGGTGATCCACTCGCTCTCCGGCTGCATGCCGATGATCTCCGAGTGCGCGTGCTGGGCGATCTGCCGGACCAGCGTCTTCCGGTAGCCCTCGGGCATCCAGTCGCGCGGCTCGATCCGGCGGTCCCGCGCGATCGTCGCCTCGAAGTGCTCCTCCAGCGGGTTCTCGGCAGTCTGCCCGGCGCCGCCCGCGTCCGAGGCGGCGGAGTGTGTCGTCGTCATCACTACCAGCTCCCCAACCGACCATTCGTTCGGTGTCCAGTGTGACGACTTTTCCGCGCCCGCACAAGCCACCGGGGAACGGCAACCAGGGTGCGCGGCTCGTCGTCCGTCAGTACGGTGCTGTTCTGGTGTTCGACCTTGGTGGAGGCAGCATGGCCGGCAAGAAGGCGGCGACCCTGTCGCGCAAGGTGTACGAGCCGGAGCTGCTGCGTCTGCAGACGGAACTGGTGAAGCTCCAGGAGTGGGTGCGCACCACGGGCGCCCGGCTGGTCGTGATCTTCGAGGGGCGGGACGCGGCCGGCAAGGGCGGCACCATCAAGCGGGTCGCCGAGCACCTCAACCCCCGCGTCGCCCGGACCGTGGCCCTGCCGAAGCCCACCGAGCGCCAGCGCACGCAGTGGTACTTCCAGCGGTACGTCGAGCAGTTGCCGGCGGCCGGGGAGATCGTGCTGTTCGACCGTAGTTGGTACAACCGGGCCGGTGTCGAGCACGTCATGGGCTTCTGCACGAAGGAGGAGTACCAGCTCTTCCTCCGCCAGTGCCCCCAGTTCGAGCGGATGCTGATCGAGGAGGGCATCCTGCTGCGCAAGTACTGGTTCTCGGTGAGCGACGCGGTGCAGCAGGAGCGGTTCCGTCAGCGCCTCGACGATCCGACCCGGCGCTGGAAGCTGTCGCCGATGGACCTGGAGTCGATCACCCGCTGGGAGGCGTACTCCCGGGCCAAGGACGAGATGCTGGTCCACACGGACGTCTCGGAGGCCCCCTGGTACGTCGTCGAGAGCGACGACAAACGCCGGGCCCGCCTCAACATGATCGCCCATCTGCTGAGCACGCTCCCCTACCACGAGGTCCCGCCGCCGGTGCTGAAGCTGCCGGCCCGGCCGGCGTCGACCGGTTACGTACGCCCGCCGCGCGATCTGCAGACCTACGTACCCGACCACACGGCGGGCCTCTGAGCCGGTCGGTGGATCATGAGGTCACGCGACGGAAGGAACCTCATGCCCCACCGACCGGCCGTGCACGTTCCGGGGTGGCGCCGGCTGACGCCCGGCCTGGGCACTCTCCTCGGCTACCGGCGCTCCTGGCTGCGCGGCGACCTGCTGGCCGGGGTGACGGTGGCCGCGTACCTCGTCCCGCAGGTCATGGCGTACGCGGGTGTGGCCGGGCTGCCGCCGGTCGCCGGGCTCTGGGCGATCCTGCCCGCGCTCGCCCTGTACGCCCTGTTCGGTTCCTCGCGGCTGCTGTCGGTGGGCCCGGAGTCCACGACCGCGCTGATGACGGCGACCGTGGTGGGCCCGCTCGCCGCCGGTGACCCGGCCCGGTACGCCGTCCTGACGGCCGCGCTCGCGGTCACCGTCGGGCTGCTGTGTCTGGTGGCGTGGGCGGTCCGGCTGGGCTTCGTCGCGGACCTGCTCTCCCGCCCGGTCCTGATCGGCTACCTGGCGGGCGTGGCGCTCATCATGATCGTGGACCAGCTGCCCAAGCTCACCCGGGTACGGACGACGGGCTCCGGCTTCTTCCCCCAACTGTGGTCCTTCGTACGGCATCTGACGCAGACTCATCTCCCCACGCTGCTGTTCGCCGCCGCCGCGCTCGCGTTCCTGTTCGTCTCGGCGCGCTTCCTCCGTACCGTCCCCGGCCCGCTGCTGGCCGTGGTGCTCGCCACGGGGACGGTGGCCGCCCTCGGCCTCGACGACCGGCACGGCATCAAGGTGATCGGCGACGTGCCCGCGGGCCTGCCCGGTCTCGCCGTACCGGACCTGACCGAACTCCCGCACCTGGTGCTGCCCGCTCTCGGCGTCCTGCTGGTCGGCTACACGGACTTCATCCTCACCGCACGGGCGTTCACCACCGCCGAGAGTCCCCGGCTCGACGCCAACCAGGAGCTGCTGGCCCTGGGCACGGCCAACCTGGGCGCGGGCGCGCTGCACGGCTTCCCGGTGAGCAGCAGCGCCAGCCGTACCGCGCTCGCAGCCTCGACGGGCGCCCGCAGCCAGGCGTACTCCCTCGTCGCCGCCGGGGCGGTGCTGGCCGTCCTGCTCCTCCTCAGCCCGCTGCTGACGCACACCCCGACGGCCGTGCTGGGCGCGCTCGTGGTGTACGCGGCGGTCCGCATGATCGACCTGGCGGGCTTCCGCCGGCTGGCGTCCTTCCGCCGCCGCGAACTGCTGCTGGCGCTCGGCTGCCTGGTGGGCGTTCTGGCCCTGGACATCCTGTACGGGGTGCTGGTCGCCGTCGGTCTGTCGGTGGCCGAGCTGCTGACCCGGGTGGCGCGCCCGCACGACGCGGTCCAGGGCCTGGTCCCCGGGGTGGCGGGCATGCACGACATCGCCGACTACCCCGAGGCCCGGACGATCCCCGGTCTGCTCGTCTACCGCTACGACTCGCCCCTGTTCTTCGCCAACGCGGAGAACTTCCACGCGCGTGCGCTGGCCGCCGTCGACGCCCAGGAGATCCCGGTCCGCTGGTTCGTCCTCAACGCGGAGGCCAATGTCGAGGTCGACATCACCGCCCTGGACGCGGTCGACGCCCTGCGCCTCGAACTGACCGGCCGTGGCGTCGAGTTCGCCCTGGCCCGCGTCAAGCAGGACCTGTGGCACGACCTGTCGGCGTACGGCCTGATCAAGTCGGTCGGCGCCGACCGGATCTTCCCGACCCTGCCGACCGCGGTGGCCGCGTACCGGGAGTGGAGCCGGCAGAACCGGGACGGGGACGCAGACGATGAAGACGGCGCCGGCGGTCAGTAGGTGGCGCGCCCGCCGCTGATGTCGTAGACCGCGCCGGTGGAGAAGCTGACGCGGTCGGAGGCCAGGAAGGCGACCAGTTCGGCGACCTCCTCCGGGCGGCCGGTCCGGCGCATGGGGATGAGGCCGGTGAGGCGGTCCAGTACTTCGGGGGCCGTGTTCGCGTTCATGGGCGTGGCGATGACGGCGGGCGCGACGACGTTGACCAGGACGCCGCTGGTGGCCAGCTCCTTGCCGGCCGACTTGGTCAGGGCGATCACCGCGGCCTTGGACGCGGAGTAGACCGAGAGATCGGAGTTGCCGTCCTTCCCGGCGATGCTGGCGAGGTTGACCACCCGGCCCCAGCCGCGCTCCCGCATGCCGGGGACGAAGATCCGCATGGTGTTCACGGTGCCCAGGACGTTGACGTCGAGGACGTGGCGCCATTCCTCGGTGGTGGTCTCGGTGAGCGGCTTGTTCGGGCCGACGATGCCGGCCGAGTTGACCAGGACGTCCACCGGTCCGATCTCGGCGGCGATCCGGTGCAGTGCCTCCTCGTCGGTGACGTCCGCGCGGATGTCGGCGCCGTGCGGGGCGAGGTCGAGCGTCGTCACCTTCAGGCCGTCGGCCCGCAGCCGTGCGGCGGTGGCCGCGCCGAGGCCGCTCGCGCCGCCGGTGACGAGGGCCGATCTGATGATCGTCCCGCCTCTCGCTCTCGCGGGGCTCCCGTCAGTGCGATTCACGGCTCACCTCCGAGCCGCTGGACCCGATGAGAAAGTCCAGGTCGGCGCCCGTGTCGGCCTGCTGGACGTGGTCGACGTACAGGCGTTCCCAACCGCGCCGGGGGTTGGCGAAGCCGGTGAGCGTGGCCGCGTTGGGGGTCCTGCGGGCGAGTTCGTCGGCGGGTACGTCGACGTCCAGGCGCCGGGCCTCGACGTCCAGGTCGATGACGTCACCGGTGCGGACGAGGGCGAGGGGGCCGCCTGCCGCCGCCTCGGGGGCCACGTGCAGGACGACGGTGCCGTAGGCGGTGCCGCTCATCCGGCCGTCGCAGACCCGGACCATGTCACGGACGCCCTGTTCGAGCAGTTTCTTCGGGAGCGGCATGTTGGAGACTTCGGGCATGCCCGGGTAGCCCTTGGGGCCGCAGCCGCGCAGGACGAGCACCGAGTCGGCGTCCACGTCGAGGTCCGGGTCGTCGATACGGGCGTGGAAGTCCTCGATCGAGTCGAAGACGACCGCCCGTCCCCGGTGGCGCAGCAGGTGCGGGGAGGCCGCCGCCGGTTTGACCAGCGCTCCGTCGGGGGCGAGGTTGCCGCGCAGGACCGCGATGCCGCCCTCCGCGACCAGCGGTTTCGCGCGGGTGCGGATGACCTCGGCGTCCCAGATGGGGGCGTCGTCGAGATGGTTCACCAGCGGTTCCCCGGTGACCGTGAGCGCGTCGGGATCGAGCAGGTCGCGTACCTCGCGCAGGACGGCGGACAGGCCTCCGGCGCGGTGGAAGTCCTCCATGAGGAAGCGGCCGGCCGGCTGGAGGTCCACCAGGACGGGGACGCGGGAGCCGATCCGGTCGAAGTCGTCGAGCGACAGGTCGATGCCCAGGCGTCCGGCGATGGCCAGCAGGTGCACGACGGCGTTGGTCGATCCGCCGATGGCGGCCAGGGCGACGATCGCGTTGTGGAAGGACGCCTTGGTCAGGAAGGTGCCCGGACGGCGGTCGGCGGCGACCATGTCCACCGCCAGCCTGCCGGTGCCGTGGGCGGCCTCCAGCAGCCGGCTGTCGGGCGCCGGGGTGCCGGCCACCCCCGGCACGACCGTGCCCAGCGCCTCGGCGACCAGGGCCATCGTCGAGGCGGTGCCCATGGTGTTGCAGTGCCCGCGGCTGCGGATCATCGCCGACTCGGAGCGGGTGAACTGCTCCTCGGAGAGCGTGCCGGCCCGCACCTCCTCCGACAGCCGCCACACATCGGTGCCGCAGCCCAGCGGCGTGCCCCGGAAGGTCCCGGTCAGCATCGGCCCGCCGGGGACGACGACCGCGGGCAGGTCCACCGAGGCGGCGGCCATGAGCAGCGACGGGATCGTCTTGTCGCAGCCGCCCAGCAGGACGACGCCGTCGATCGGGTTGGCCCGCAGCATCTCCTCCGTGGCCATCGCCGCCATGTTCCGCCAGAGCATGGCCGTCGGGCGGACCTGTGTCTCGCCGAGCGACACCACGGGCAGGTCCAGGGGGATGCCCCCGGCCTCGTACACACCGTTGCGGACGGAGGCCGCCACCTCGTTCAGGTGTGCGTTGCAGGGGGTGAGGTCGGAGGCGGTGTTGGCGATGGCGATCTGCGGCCGGCCGGTGAAGGCGTCGTCCGGTGTGCCCCGGCGCATCCAGGCCCGGTGGATGTAGGCGTTGCGGCCCTGCCCCTCGTACCACTGTGCGCTGCGAAGCTTCACCGGTGACCCTTTCCAATAATTGGTACAGTGGTCTATTCTTCGGAACCTCATGGAGCATAGGCAGATGTACGACGGCCCGTCAGCCCCCGTGACCGAGGAAGTCGCCGGTGGCGACGGTGACGCCGCGCGGCTCGTGGGGTCGGACCGGGTGCTCGCCGTCCTCAAGGAGCTGGCGCGGTATCCCGACGGCGTCGGTCTGGAGGAGCTGACCCGGGTGGTCGGCAGCCCCAAGCCGACCGTGCACCGGGCGCTGGGGGCCCTGCGCCGGGCCGGGCTGGCCGACCAGGGCGCGCGCGGTCGCTATGTTCTGGGCGACGAGTTCCTGCGGATGGCCTTCGCGCATCACGAGGAACGTCCCGAGCACGTCCGGATACGTCCCGTGCTCGACGCGCTGGCCGACCGGTTCGGCGAGACGGCGCACTACGCGGTCCTGGACGGCCGTGAGGTCGTCTACCGCGCCAAGGTCGACCCGCCCACCGGCGCCGTCCGGCTGACCTCGACGGTGGGCGGCCGGAACCCGGCCCACGCCACCGGCGTCGGAAAGGCGCTGCTCGCCCACCGGTTGGCGACGGTGGCGGCGGTCGAGGCGTGGATCGGCGACGCGCCCCTGATCCGCCGCACGCCTCAGACCCTGTGCACGACCGTCGACCTGTACGTCGACCTGCGGGCCACCCTCGACCGGGGCTATGCCGTGGACGACCAGGAGAACGAACCGGGCGTCAACTGCCTCGCCCTGCCCGTGTACGCGACCTCGCCGACGACCCCCTCCGGCGCCGTGAGCGTCAGCGCGCTCACGTACCGGACGCCGCTGCGGACCCTGGTCGAAGCGGTGGAGGAGATCCGGGAGCTGCTCGGCCCCTTGGCGGAGCCGCACCGATGACGAGCGACAGGCAAGCCCTCAACCACCACAACCCCCACCGCCCCGCCGGTCGAACTGGAGACTGACCCCGTGTATCTCATGCGCATCGGTGCCTCGGGCGCCGAGAAGCCCGTCGCCCGCGTCGACGACGAGACGTATGTCGACCTCTCCGACACCGTCACGGACTTCGACGAGGCGTTCTTCGGGTCGGGCGGCCTCGACCGGGTCCGTCCCGTCGTGGCCGAGCGGACGGCCGCCGGTCGGGTGGCCCGGTTCGCCGGGGAGCGGATCGGCGCCCCGATCGCCCGTCCGCACCAGATCCTTTGCATCGGGCTCAACTACCGTGACCACGCGGCCGAGAGCGGGATGGCGGTGCCGGACGAGCCGATCCTGTTCACCAAGTCGCCGAACACCCTCGTCGGCCCGAACGACGAGGTACTCATTCCGCGCGGGTCCGCCAAGACCGACTGGGAGGTGGAGCTGGGCATCGTGATCGGCCGCCGCACCAGCTACCTCGACTCGGTGGAGGAGGCCCGCGAGGCCATCGCCGGATACGTGGTCGTCAACGACGTGAGTGAGCGCGCCTTCCAACTGGAGCGGGGCGGGCAGTGGGCGAAGGGCAAGTCCGCCGAGACCTTCAATCCGGCGGGCCCCTGGCTGGCCACCGCCGACGAGATCGACGACGTCCTCGCGCTCGACATGTGGCTCGACGTCAACGGTGTCCGCCGTCAGAACGGCAGCACCAAGACCATGATCTTCGACCCGTACTTCATCGTGCACTACCTCAGCCAGTTCCTCGTCCTGGAACCCGGCGACCTGATCAACACCGGCACCCCGCCCGGCGTCGGCATGGGCTTCAAGCCGCCGGTGTGGTTGCGGCCGGGGGATGTGATGGAACTGGGCATCACCCACCTCGGCAGCCAGCGCCAGCACGTGCTCGGCCCACGGTGAACGCCCGCGGTCTCATACGCGCGTTCGTCCTGACGGCCCCCGGGAAGTACGAGGTCCAGGAGGTCCCCGCTCCGGTGGCGGCCCCCGGTGAGGTCGTCGTCGACGTGGAGCGGGTCGGCGTGTGCGGCACCGACATGGAGTTCCACACCGGCGCGATGGCCTACCTCCACCAGGGCCACTCCTCCTACCCGATGCGCCTCGGCCACGAGTGGGCGGGGCGCGTGGCGGCGGTCGGCGACGGGGTCGACCCCGAGTGGACCGGCCGCCGGGTCATGGGCGACACCATGCTCGGCTGCGGTGCGTGCCGTCGCTGTCGGCGGGGCGCTCAACACGTGTGCGAGAAACGGCAGGAGGTCGGCATCCGCGGCGGGCGGGCCGGTGCCCTCGCCGAACAACTCGCGGTGCCCGCCTCCTCGTTGCACGTCCTGCCCGACTCCGTCGACGAGGTACTGGGCGCGCTGGTCGAGCCGGGAGGCAACGCCCTGCGCGCCACCCAGGCCGCCCGACTACGGCCCGGAGACCGGGCGTTGGTCCTCGGTCCGGGCACGATCGGGCTGCTGGTCGCGATGTTCGCGCGTGCCGCCGGTGCGGAGGTCCACCTGATGGGCGCGACCGACGGTTCGCTCGCCTTCGCCCGCGAGCTGGGCTTCGAGCACACCTGGCGGGAGGACTCCGTCCCGGATCTGCCGTACGACGCGGTCGTGGACGCCTCCAACGCGGCCCATCTCCCCGACCTGGCCCTTGAGTTGGTCGAACCTGCGGGCCATGTCGTCTACATCGGCCTGTCCGGCGCACCGAGCCGCATCGACACACGCACGCTCGTCCTCAAGGACGTCACCGCGGTCGGTGTCCTGTCCGCCTCCCCCGGTCTCGACGCCACCATCCGGGCGTACGCCGAGGGTTCGGTCGATCCGAGGCCACTGGTCGCCGCGACGGTGGGCCTGGACCAGGCCGGCCCCGTCCTCGCGGGTGAACGCCCGGCGGGCGCGGGCCCTGGACCCAAGGTCCATGTCGACCCCCGCCTGAGGTGACGGGGTTCGGGGTGCGGTGACGCCGTCGACGACGTGCCGGAGGAAACCGGCCGCGATCACCGCGCGGGACACACTCCCCCGCCCCCAACGGCACACAGGACGCGGCCCGGCTCCCCGCACCGACCGCCCTCCGCTCCGCCCCCGCTGTTGCCGCCGACGGCGGTCTCACCACGAGCCTCGGGATCTGGAGTGCGGTGCTGAGCGTTCCCCGTCGGTCCGGACGACGACTTCTTCGAGCTGGGCGGCAACTCCCTGTTCGCGGGCCGAACTGCCCGCTGGTTGCGGCGACTTGGCGGGCGCCGGCCTACCCCGGGACTAGAACTTCTCGGCCCTCGTATCGGGATGCCCGGCAGCCTGCGGTGCTGTCATGTCGAGCAGGAGCATGGCGTCGTGGTCGGGGGTGCCCGGCTCGGCGGTGTAGACGCCGAGGCGTTGGCCGGGGGTGTCTTCGAGGTGCATGCTCTGGCCGCTGAGGGTGAGGACGCCGACCTGGGGGTGGTGGAACGTCTTCTGCTTCTTCTTGCGGCCGACTACGTCGTAGCGGTCCCACAGTTTGGCGAAGTCGGGGCTCTTGAGGAGGAGTTCGCCGACCAGGCTGGTGAAGTCGGGGGCGTCCGGGTCGGTACCGGCCTGGGCGCGGATCCGGGCGACGCAGCCGCGGACCTGGTTGTCCCAGTCGGGGAAGAGAGTGGGCGCGGTGGGGTGGAGGAAGAGGTAGCGGGCGAGGTTGCGCTGGGTGGCGGGCCAGTCGGCGAGGCCCGCGTACAGGGCGAGGCCGCCGGGGTTCCAGGCGAGCAGGTCCATGCTGCGGCTGACGATGTAGGCCGGGTTCGGCCGCAGCGACTCCAGGACCAGTTCGAGGTGCGGGCCCACGGTCCGGCTGGGCGGCGGCGCCGGTTCGGGGGCGTACCGGGCCGCGCGGGCGGCGAGGTCGCGCAGGTGCTGGTGCTCGGCTTCGTCGAGTTGCAGGGCGCGGGCGAGGGCGTCGAGCACGGAGGGGCTGGGGCGGGTCTCCTTGCCGCGCTCCAGACGGACGTAGTAGTCGATGCTGATCCCGGAGAGCGTGGCCAGTTCCTCGCGGCGCAGCCCGGGGGTGCGGCGCAGTCCGGTGCCCACGGTGAGGCCGACCTCGCCGGGACTGGTCTGGGTGCGACGCGCGCGCAGGAACCGGCCCAGTTCCATGTCGGCGCTCCTGCCGGTGCCGTGCCCGGTGCTCTGCTCGGATGCCATATCACCAGTGTCACACCGCGCTGACCTGCGTGGCAGCCGCGTGGGGGGCCCTGTCACACCCCTGAACGTCACTCCCTGGCACAGCCCGACCTGCCACCTGGGCCGGAATGGCGGGATGCTCGAAGAACCCGCGAAACGTAAGGACCCCCCATGCAGTACGTCATCCTCAACAACGGCGTCGAGATGCCCGTCCTCGGCTTCGGCGTCTTCCAGATCCCGGCGGAGCAGACCGAGCAGGCCGTCACCGACGCCCTCGCCGCCGGCTACCGGCTGCTGGACACGGCCGCCGCGTACCAGAACGAGGAGGCCGTCGGCCACGCCATCAAGAACAGCGGCATCCCGCGCGAGGAACTCTTCGTCACCACCAAGCTGTGGGTCCAGGACGGGCCCGCGCAGGAGAACACCAAGCGCGCCTTCGAGACGTCGCTGAACAAGCTCGGCCTGGACCACCTCGACATGTACCTGATGCACCAGCCCTTCGGCGACGTGTACGGCCAGTGGCGTGCCATGGAGGAGCTGAACCGGCAGGGCCTCGTCAGGGCGATCGGTGTCGCCAACTTCTACCCCGACCGCCTCCTCGACCTCACCCTCAACAACGAGATCACCCCCGCGGTCAACCAGATCGAGACCCACCCGTTCTTCCAGCGCACCGCCGACCAGGAACTGATGCGCGAGCACGGGGTCCAGATCCAGTCGTGGGGCGGGTTCGCCGAGGGCAAGAACGACATCTTCACCCACCCGGTCCTGAGCGGGATCGGCGAGAAGCACGGCAAGTCCGTGGCGCAGGTCGTGCTCCGCTGGCTGACCCAGCGCGAGGTCGTCGCGATCCCCAAGTCGGTCCGCGCCGAGCGCATGGCGGAGAACTTCGACATCTTCGACTTCGAGCTGACCGACGACCAGATGGCGGCCATCGCCACCCTGGACACCGGGGCGACGCTGTTCTTCGACCACCACGACCCGGCGATGGTCAGCTGGCTCAGCGCACGCCGCCTGGACGCCTGAGCCATCCGGACGGGCCCACCCGGAACGCCTTCGCACCTCATGAGGAGCAGAGCTGTGAACACCCGCACCCTCGGCAGCAGCGGACCGGAAGTCTCCGCGATCGGACTGGGCTGCATGGGGCTCAGCCACGGCTACGGCCCGGCGGTCGACGACCAGGACGGCATCGCCCTCATCCGCGCCGCCGTCGACCAGGGCGTCACCTTCTTCGACACCGCCCAGGTGTACGGCCCGTTCACCAACGAGGAACTCGTCGGGCGGGCCCTGGCACCGGTGCGCGACGACGTCGTCATCGCCACCAAGTTCGGCTTCTCGTACGACGGCACCCGGTCCACCGGCCTGGACAGCCGCCCCGAGCACATCCGGGCGACCGTGGAGGACTCCCTGCGCCGGCTGGACGTGGAGAGCATCGACCTGCTCTACCAGCACCGTGTCGACCCCGCCGTACCGATCGAAGAGGTCGCCGGGGCGGTCAAGGAACTCGTCGCGGCGGGCAAGGTCAAGCACTTCGGCCTGTCCGAGGCCGGGGTCGACGTCATCCGCCGCGCCCACGCCGTACAGCCGGTCGCGGCACTGCAGAGCGAGTACTCCCTGTGGTGGCGCGAGCCCGAGGAGCGGATCCTGCCCACGCTGCTCGAACTCGGCATCGGGTTCGTCTCCTTCAGCCCGCTGGGCAAGGGCTTCCTGACCGGTTCGATCACCAGTGCCACCTCCTTCGGCGACTCCGACCTGCGGGGCAACCTCCCCCGGTTCACCGAGGAGGCCCGCGCGGCCAACCAGACCCTCGTCGACCTGCTGGGGTCGGTCGCCGAGCGCAAGGGCACCACGACCGCGCAGATCGCGCTGGCCTGGCTGCTGGCCCAGCACCCCTGGATCGTGCCGATCCCCGGAACCACGAAGATCCACCGTCTGCGGGAGAACACCGGTGCCGTCGAAGTCGAACTCACCCCGAAGGACCTGGCGGAGATCACCGAGGCGGCCGACCGGGTCGACGTCAGCGGGGACCGCTACCCGGAGCACATGCAGCGGTGGATCAACCGCTGAACCCGTCCGCGTCCACCGGGCGACCGAGGACTACAGCGAGGCGCGCCGACGCTCCCCGCAGGGCCGGCCCGCCATGCAGGGGCGACGTGCGTTCCTTCGTGGTGCGCTGCTGGGAGGAGCCACCCTCGTGACCGGCCTCCAGATCGCCGCCTGTTCCGCGTCCGGGCCGAGCGACGGCGACGCGCGGAGCGAGGACGCGCCGACGCCCGCCGAGCGGCCCGCCTCGTCCGGCTCGTCCGGGAAGCGGGTCCTGCTCGCATACTTCTCCCGGCCGGGCGAGAACTACTTCAACGGCGGGCGCACCGATCTCAAGGTCGGCAACACGGAAGTGCTCGCGCGGATGATCGGCGAGCACATCGAGTGCGACGTGCACCGCATCGAGGCCGCCGACCCGTACCCCGACGACTACGACGCCACGGTCGCCCGCAATGTCCGCGAGCAGAACGCCGACGCCCGGCCGGCCGTCGTCGACCTCCCGTCCTCGATCGACCGTTACGACGTGGTGCTGCTGGCCAGCCCCATCTGGAACGTCCGGGCACCCATGATCATGTCGACCTTCGCCGAGCGGTACGACTTCCGGGGCAGGACGGTCCACCCGGTGACGACGCATGCGATGAGCGGACTGGGCACCACCGAGCGCGACTACGCGGCGCTCTGCCCGGGCGCGACCGTCGGGGAAGGGCTCGCGGTGCGCGGCGAGGAGGTCCGGGAGACCGACGGCGGGGTCCGGTCGTGGCTGCGGCGCATCGGCCTCCTCCAGGACTGACCACAGTGAGCATGGCCACCGAAACCTCCGAGTCCACGGCGGGTCCCGCCGCCCAGCACGCCATGGGCTCGGGCACACCCCTGACCTGGAACACGGGGCGCATCCACCACCGGTCGACACCACTTGTCGAAGCGCTTCGATGATAACGGCCTGTAGATCTGTTGACAGATAAATACCCTGCATGCCACCTTCGAAGCGCTTCAACGATCCAGGCCCCACGGCCCTACCACCACCCTCCGCACCGCCACGCCCGCTCACCTCGGAACGGACGACCATGGCATTCTTCGACAACCCCGTCATCCCCGGCTTCAGCCCGGACCCGAGCATCTGCCGGGCCGGTGACGACTACTACGTGGCGACATCAAGCTTCGAGTACGTGCCCGGCGTACCGATCTGGCACAGCCGTGACCTGGTGCACTGGCGGCTCGTCGGGCATGCGCTGGACCGGCCCTCGCAGCTGGCACTGCCCGACACGGCCCCCTCCTCCACGGGCGTGTACGCGCCCACGCTGCGCCACCACGACGGCCTGTTCTGGCTGATCACCACCGTGGTCGCCGGAGCGGGCAACGTCCTGGTGACCGCCGAGGATCCCGCCGGACCGTGGTCCGACCCGGTGCCGATCGGCGTGCCGGGCATCGATCCCGACCTCGCCTGGGAGGAGGACGGCACCTGCTGGTGCGTGTTCTCGGCCGGCGGGATCCGTGGTGTGCGTATCGACCCGAAGTCCGGGGAGTTGCTGGACGAGCCGGTGCCGATGTGGTCGGGCAGCGGGCTGCAGTATCCCGAGGGGCCGCATCTGTACCGGATCGGTGAGTGGTGGTACCTGCTGCTGTCGGAGGGCGGCACGGAACGCGGGCACGCGCTGTCGATAGCCCGCGCCCGTGCGCTGCCGGGGCCGTTCGAGCCGCACCCGGCCAACCCCGTGCTGTCGCACCGCAGTACCGGCCATCCGGTGCAGAACACCGGCCACGGCGACCTGGTCCAGGCGCACGACGGCACCTGGTGGATGGTGCTGCTGGGCACCAGGCCGCGCGGCGACACCCCGATGTACCACGGCATGGGCCGGGAGACGTTCCTGGCGCCGGTGCGGTGGGAGGACGGGTGGCCCCTGCCCGGCCCCCTGGAACTACGCGCCCAGGCACCGGAGTTGACACCTCACCCCTGGCCGCCGGAACCGGACCGGGACGACTTCGGCTCCCCCACGCTCGCTCCGCGCTGGGTCTCGCTCCGTCGGCCCGAACCGGCGGCCGTCCGACTCGACGAGCGACCGGGCCACCTGGTGCTGCACGCCCGCGCGGACAGCCTCGACACCCCTGGCGCGATCTTCGTCGGCCGACGGCAGCGCGACGCGGACTGCACCGCGCGCACGCTGATCGACGTCACGAAGGACGGCCGGGGCGGGCTCGCGGTACGGCTGGACGAGGCGCACCACTACGAGGTGGAGGCGGGCGACGGTGTGATCCGCGCGGTCGCCAGGATCGGCCCGCTGCGCCACGCCGTCGCCGAACGGGCGGTGCCCTCCGGCCCCGTGACCCTCCGGATCGATGTGACGACCTCCGACGTCCTGCCGCCCACGGTCACGACCCGGGGCACGGGGGAGGAGGCGACTCCCCCGCCCGGTCTCCGGGCCGGCGGCCCCGACACCCTCCGGCTGGGCTTCGAGACGGACAGCGGCTCCTTCGAGATCCTCGCCGAACTGGACGGCCGCTACCTCACCACCGAGGTCGCCGGCGGCTTCACGGGCCGGGTCTTCGGCATGTACGCGACGCGGGGCAGCGCGGCCTTCGACTGGTTCGAGCTGCGCTCCGCCTGACGGGTGGGACACACAAGGGGGTCAGCGCAGCCGGGCGGTCAAGCGGTAGCGGCCGGACGCCAACCGGCAGGCGTACACCCCGTCTCCGTCTCGTAGAAGCCGAGCTTGAGAAGCACGGCGACGAGACCCGTCGCGCACACGACGGCGAGCACGGACAGCGTCAGCGTCGCCGCGCGCGAGCGGTACCAGGGGCGTCCGCGAAGGCCGCGCCCGGCACATGAGGCAGACGCCGAAACGGGTTCAGCAGGTGGTGTCATGCCGACGCTTCCGCAAAGACGAGGTCAGGCAAGCGTGATCGGCGGCATTTCGTACCCGCCGTCGAGCAGCGCCGCGCCCGGCTGGTAGGTGCGCAGGACCAGGATGAAAGAACCGGTCGGCGCCGGAAGCCAGTTGGCCTGGCCTTCCGACGGCTCGTCGTTCTGGATGAGCAGTTCGAGCGAGCCGTCGGTGCCGTAGGACAGGCCCGCCGTGCGGTCGCCGATCGAGTAGCGCTGGATCGGATTCTCCACGAGGCGCCAGTCCTGGCCGTACAGGGTGAGCGACCAGAACGCGTCGACCGGCGGCAGTTCACCGGCCGCGAAGCGCAGCGCGTAGCGGTTCGCTCCGGTCAGGGCCTGACCGTCCGGGCCGTTGCGCGCGGTGAAGTACAGCGCCTCCTCGGACACGTGCGTGCCCGGGCCGTACTGGGTGATCGCGGCGCGGTACAGCGGGTCCTTGATGAAGCCGGTGATGCCGGTGGCGACCGTCCAGCCGTTGACGCCGACGGCGAAGACGTACTGGGTGATGCGTTTGTTGGCGTCGAGCGCCGCCTGGGCCAGGACGGGGACGGCGTCCGCGTTCCGCGTCGGCTTGCGGCCCGGACCGATGCCGATCTTCGCGAACCTGGCGAGCCGTGCCCGGTCGCTGGACGGCGGCGGGGCGGCCTCCAGCCCCTTGCACAGCTTGTCGAAGTAGGCGGCGCCCTGCGCGCTGAGGTCGAGGATGGGGAACTTGAGCGGATCGTCGACCTCCTCCGCCGGGACGGCACGCTCCGGATAGCAACTCAGCGGCGCCAGCGCGTACTTCGCCTGCACGGCCCGCGCGGCGGGCAGATCGGCTTCGCCCTCGACCAGGGTGCGGGTGAGGGCGAGCACCTGGGCGGTGGGCGCGGCGATGCGGGTCACACCGCGTGGCAGCCTGCCCTTCCAGCCGGGTGCGGTGAGCGCGTAGGCGCCGGCACGAGTCCCGGTGGTGCGGCGGCCGATGTAGGCGAAGGTGTTGGTGTAGACGTCCTGCAGCTGTATCGAGTAGTAGCGGTCATCGGTGTCCGGGACGATCACCACCTGCGGTTCCCTGGACAGATCCAGCCAGGCCGAGCCGAACAGCGTGTCGTTGTTCGGGCCGCCGGCCTTCGTGGCAGGCGTGGCAAGCGAGTTGGCGACGAACAGACGGTTCACCGGGACCTTCTGCTCACGCGCGGACGCGAGACAGGTCTCCATCATCACCAGCGGAAAGCCCCAGATGTACGCCTCCTGCGCCAACGCCGTCCGCTCCGTGTCGGCCGCCGACGCGGCGGGGGCCGGGCCCCCCAGGACGAGCGCCGCAGCTCCGGCGGGAGCGAGTGCCAGGAGCCGACGCCGGGTGAACGGATGCGCCACGAATGCGTGTTCCGGCAGCGAAGGGTCCGGCTGTGAATACATGGTGGCTCCTCGGACTGACCGATTCTGATCATGGATCATGCACGGCTAGGAGCCCTCGCGGGAGCCCTGTCACGAACTGTTCATACGACTGCAGGAATGCCGGACGGGCGCTAGCAGGTACGGGGTCGGGCCAGTCGGCGTTGAGGACGGGATCGCGGTACAGGGCGGACACGTTACGGACCTCCGGTCAGCGCAAAGTCAGCCGGTACGTCGTCTGCGTACGGCCGGTGATCAGGACGCGGATGCCGTCCGGGGTGAGGGAGCCGCCGAGCCAGGCGTAGCGCTCGCCCGGGTCGACGACCGGTGGCTGTCTGCCGCCTTTGCCGTTGCCGGGGCCGAAGACGATGCGGTCCTCCCCCACCGTGTACGTGGCTTCGCCGTGTACCAGCTGACAGGTGTCCTCCGAGACCCGCTCCAGACCGTCGCCGGTCAGCTCGCCCCCTGGCCGGAAGCAGAGCTCCAGGGCGAACGGCACGTCGGACCCGGTCTGGGCGAAGGACAGGTCCCAGCCGCCGCCCGGCGACTCCCGGAGCAGGATCTCCGTACGGAGTGTCCGGTGCTCCCGATCGCGGTGCGGGAAGTCCATCGCCGACCAGAAGCGGCCGTCGTCGGTGAGCGGGTAGCCGCCGTCCTGGTGCCGGTGGCCGGGCGGCAGCGGCTGGTGGTAGGCGCCGCGCACCTCGGCGTGCAGTCGCCATCCGCCCCCGTCGCGCTCCAGGCCCTCGGCGCGGAAGTGGCCGAGGGAGAAGAACCGGGGTGCCAGCCGCAGGGAGTCGAGGATCGCCGCGCCCTTGCGCATCCTGAAGAACGTCGGGTTGGTGGACAGTCCTGAGGAGATGGCCCCGACCTCGGGGAAGTCCGTACCGCCGAAGACGGTCGCGGTGTTCCGGCCGTGGCGTACGCGGACCAGCCGGCAGCTGTCGTCATGGTGCTCGAAGTCCGTGGGCAGGGTGGCGGGTTCGGGGAGCCGGCGGGCCAGTTCGGGACGGTCCAGCACCTCGGCGAGCCGGTCGCCGGCCGGGGTCTCGCCGAAGGTCTGGTCCGTGCCGCGTTCGCCCAGGAACGCGGCCACCGCGGCGAACCGGCCGTCGCCGTCGCGGATCGCCAACTCCCGGTACTGGAGCCAGAACTCGGGGAGGTGGCACAGCATGGTCTGGTCCTGCCGCCGCGAATGGACGGTCTCCACCTCGCCGTTGGGCTCGACGAGGTACAGCCCGGCGGTCAGATTGGCCCGTACGTTCGCGTAGAGATCCTCGCGTCCGTGGAGGCGGGCGATCGTCAACAGGGCCGGATTGGTGACGGCCGCGGCGTAGTTGGGGCTGCGCTCGCTGTACTCGCCACCCGGCAGCTGGTCGATGCCCTCGGCGAGCCAGGCGTCGATCCGACGGACGTAGGACGGGTCGGGCCACTGGGAGTGGACCCGGGCGAGGGCCGCGCAGACCAGCCAGCGGTGGTTCGCCGTGTGGACACCGCCGGTGGCGAGGCCTGGACCGGCCGTGCGGAGAATCCGCCCGACCGTGCTCCGCAGATGCTCGGTGGACGGGTGTGCGTCCTGGTCGAGAAGGCCCCACGCCAGGGCGAGGTCGACGACGGAGAAGGCGGTGTCCGGCGGGGAGTGGGCACCTCCCTGGTCCCACAGACCGTCCTCGAACTGCTCCTCGGCGAGGGCTTCCGCCAGTTCTTCGAGCGGCACGAGCAGCGTGCTGTCGTGGTGGTACGCCGATCCGCCGTACACGTGGACGGAGGCGAGGGTGCGCAGTGAGCGGGCGGCGGCGCGTGCCTTGCCCAGGTCGCGGAGTTGAGTGAGGTCGTCGGCGTGGCTTTTCAGGAGGTCCGTCGCGCGTGCGTCGGCGGCGCCGCCGAGAAAGGCGAGGAAGTGCTGGTCGTACCGGCTGCCGGTGGGGTCGACCGACTCGGTGCGGTGGCGGGGTTGGTCCGGGGTCATGCTTGACGCTCCTCGGTCGGTGCTGGGGGAAGCCGCTTCGGGCCACGGAGAGTGCGATCTTGATTGACGCCCGTGAGCAGGGGTGTCAACCTCGGCACGTGCAGGTGACGATTCGAGATGTGGCGAGGACGGCCGGGGTCTCCCCGTCCACCGTGTCCCGGGCGCTGTCGCCCGACGGAACGGTGAGCGAGAGCACGCGTGAGCGGGTACGGGCCGCCGCCGACCGGCTCGGCTACCAGCCCAACCGCGCGGCGCGGGGCCTGATCACCGGCCGTACGGGCCACCTGGGGGTGATCGTCCCGGATCTGCTCAACCCGTTCTTCGCGGACATCTGCAAGGGCGTGCAGGCCCGCGCCCGGGGCCTCGGCCACGCGGTGTTCATCAGCGACTCCGAGCGGGACGAGGGCCTGGAGCTGGACGCGATCCGCACCCTCGGCCCGGAGGTGGACGGCATCGTGCTGTGCGCCCCCCACCTGAGCAGCGAGGAACTGGCCGCTCTGGATCAGCTCACCATGAAGCCGATCGTGTTGCTGCACCGCAAGGAGCCCGGCTTCGCGAGCGTCACGGCGGACATGGTGGAGGGGATGACCGACGCCCTGACCCATCTGCACGCGCTCGGCCACCGCCGGATCGCCTACGTGGGAGGCCCGCGCAGCACCTGGGCGGCACAGGAGCGGGCGGCCGGGATCAAAGCGATGGAAGACTCCGGCAAGGTCGAGATCATCCACGTGGGAAGTGTGGCCCCGCACTTCGACGGCGGGATCACGGGGGCCGCCGATGTGGTCCTGGCCAGCGGGGCGAGCGCGGTGGTGGCCTTCAACGACATCGTCGCGTTCGGACTGATCAGCCGCTTCACCGCGCGCGGGGTGCGGGTACCGGACGAGATGAGCGTGGTCGGCTGCGACGACATCGCCCTGTCGGGTATGGCCGCTCCCCCGCTGACGACGGTCTCGGTGCCCAAGGCGCACGCCGCTCGGGCCGCGGTCGACCTGCTGTTCCGCATCCTGGGCACGCCCGCCGGTGAGGGGGCGGAACCGCAGCAACGGGTGCTGCCGACGCACTTGGTCGTACGGGGTTCGACAGCGGCGATCGAGCGGCGCTGAGCCGCTCCGTCCGGTCGGCGTCATGGCGTCACTCTGCGCCGGTAGCCCTTGTCGTCGCGGTGCTCACGGCCCAGGGAGAGGTACGTGGCGTGCAGCCGGTCCAGTACCGTGCGGTCGAGCCGCACGCCCAGGCCTGGGCCGTCGGGCACCCGTACCGAGCCGTCCTGGAACGACAGCGCACCGGGCAGCACGACGTCCTCCGCCGCGTTCCACGGATAGTGGGTGTCGCAGGCGTGCCCCAGGGCCGGGGTGGCCGCCGCCGCGTGGGTCATCGCGGCGAGGCTGATCCCCAGGTGGGAGTTGGAGTGCATGGACAGCCCCCAGCCGACCGCCCGGCACACGTCCCCCAGCGCGACGGACGCCCGGAGGCCGCCCCAGATGTGGTGGTCGCCCAGCACGATCCGTACGGCGTCCCGTTCCAGGGCCGGGCGTACGCCCTCCAGGGAGGTCACGCACATGTTGGTGGCGAGCGGGATCGACGTGGCGGCGGCGACGGCCGCCATGTCCTCGACCCCGGCCACCGGGTCCTCCAGGTATTCGAGGACGCCCTCCAGTTGGCGGACCGCCGCCAGCGCGGCCTTCAGGGTCCAGGCGGCGTTGGGGTCGATACGGAGCGGAAGGCCGGGGAACGCGGCCCGCAGTGCGCGGACCGCCGCGATCTCCTCGTCCGGCGGGAAGACCCCGCCCTTGAGCTTCAGCGAGCGGAAGCCGTAGTGGTCCACCATGCGCTCGGCCTGGGCGACGATGCCGTCCGGGTCCAGGGCCGCGCCCCACTCGTCGTCGCCCGAGCCCGGGTGTCCGGCCCACTTGTAGAAGAGGTAGCCGGCGTACGGCACCGCGTCCCGCACTCTGCCGCCCAGCAGGTCGACCACCGGCACGCCCGCGAGCCGACCCTGCGCGTCCAGGCAGGCGACTTCGAGCGCCGAGTACACCCGCCGCACGTCGAAGGCGGACGCGGGGACCGGCGCCGGGCCGCGCGATGAGGGCGTGCGGCCGGACCAGCGCCGCCACCCCGCGTCCGGCCCGTAGTCGGCGCCGTCCGCACAACCCGTCAGCAGCTCCCGTACGAGTCGGGCCAGCGCCCTGGTGTCGTACACGCTCATACCCCGGATCCGGGTGCCGACCAGCTCCAGCCAGTCCAACTGCCAGGCATGGCCGGTGCATTCGCCGAGACCGACGAGGTCATCGGTGACGAGCTCGATGACCGCGCGCAGGACGTGCGGCTCGTGCACCCCGTCGGCGTTGAGCAGCGGGGGGTCGCGGAAGGCGACGGGTGTGACCCGCAGTTCGCGGATGATCACCGGTCATCCCCCGGGGACGGAGGTGTGGAACTTGTCCCACATGTCGGCCGCGGCCGACTGGACGCTCTTCTTCCCGAAGATGATGTCCTGGTAGACGCTGGTGAAGTCCAGCTTGTCCTCGTCGCTGCCGGACGGCGGCGGGGCCGGGGAGGGCGAGAGTCTGTCCTGGATCGACGTGAGGAACGTGTAGACGGCCTTGTCCCCGCCGGTCAGGCCCGGCGCGAGGGCGGCCAGGTTCTCCGTGTTGGAGGGCAGTCCGCGCACCAGGCCGAGGATCTTCGCCGCGTCCGGATCGTTCAGCAGGAAGTCGATCAGCAGCGCGGCCTCCCGCTTGTGCGCGCACTTGCGCTGTACGCACAGCGCCTGAGAGGCGCCGCCGGTCATTCCGATCGGGGAGCCGGCCGACCGGGTGGGGAAGGAGACGGGCTGCACCACGCCGTACGTCTGGAAGTACGTCGAGGCGGCGGAGGTGATCTGGAACTCGCCCGCCGACAGCTTACGGATCAGCGGCGAGTCGGCGGTCGAACCACTGGCGTACGAGGCGGTGAGGCTCGGGGAGGTGAAGATCCCTTTGTCGCGCAGTCGGCCCATGTACTCCCAGAACGCGGTGAGGTCGGCCTTCGTGAAGCCGACCGAGCCGTCGTTCCCGTACAGCTGCTTGTCCTGCTGGACGAGCCAGATCTGGAAGGTTTCGATGTGGCCGCTGAAGTCGGTCAGCGGTGCCCTGTCCGGCACTGCCTTCTTCAGCGCGGGACCGATGTCGTTCAGCAGGTCGTCCCAGGTCCAGCCAGGTTTCGGGATGCCGACGCCCGCCTTGGTCCACAACTTGGCGTCGATCAGCAGGGCTTGGGTGGCGATGCCGGTCGGCAGCCCGTACAGCGTGCCGTCGACGAGGCCTGTGCGGGCGTAGATGGTGGGGATCCGCTTCACGGAGATACCGGAGAACACGGAGTCGGTGAGCTTCGACAGCACTTGGCGGTCGGCGTAGGCCCTCAGGTAGCCGAAGTCCATCTGCAGGACGTCCGGACCGCTGCCGGCCGCCACCTGCGTGGCGAGCCGCTGGAGGTAGGCGGAGTAACCGGCGAACGAGGTCGTCACCTTGATGTCCGGGTGGCGCTTCTCGAAGAGCTCGATGGCCTTCTCGGTGGCCAGGTTGCGGTCTGCGGAGCCCCACCACTGGAAGTCGATCGTCACCTTGCCGCCCGCGGACGCCGACCCGGTGCCGCACCCGGCGGCGGCACCGGCCAGCGGGAGCGCGCCGAGTGAGGCGATGAGCCGGCGGCGCGACAGGCCTGGTGAGGTGGACGGGGTCGGGGGACGGCGTGTTGCGGACATCGCGGCCCTTCGCTCGACGGGTGCGGGGAGACGGGGAGAGCGGCTGCAAACGTTGCCACTGAGATTCCAACTGGCCGGGAACGTACGCCCGTCGGAACGCCCCAGTCAATGTGCCCGACCAGATCAGCTGGCAATACACAGTTCCGCCACGCCTCTTGCTGACGACAACATCGCGTGCAATCGTTGCCGCCGACATCCAGCCTCGCCGTGGAGGAGTGGACCCCGATGGCCCAGGCGACCGCGCCGCCCCGCCCCCTGCCCCGCCCGAGCGGTGGCACTTCCGTAGTGAAGCCGCCGTCCAGGCGCCGCCGTTCCCACGTCGTGGCGGGACACGTCTTCCTGACTCCCTGGCTGATCGGCGCAGTCGTGCTGACGCTGGGCCCGATGCTCATCTCGCTGTATCTGTCGTTCACCGACTACGACCTGTTCTCCACGCCGCAGTGGGTGGGCCTGGCCAACTACCGCTACATGTGGGAGGACGACAAGTTCCTCACCTCGGCCGGCGTCACCCTGAAGTTCGTCCTCATCGGCGCCCCGCTCAAGCTCGTGGCAGCACTCGGCGTCGCGCTGCTGCTGAACCGCGCCGGCCGCGGAGTCGGCCTGTACCGCGCGGCGTTCTACGCCCCCTCGCTGCTCGGCGCGAGCGTCAGCGTCGCCCTGGTGTGGCGGTCGCTGTTCGCCACCGGCGGGCTCAGCGACCGCTCGACCGCCTTCTTCGGCTGGCACATCGGCGGCCTCACCGACAACCCCGACTACGCCATGTACCCGCTGGTGCTGCTGACGATCTGGCAGTTCGGCGCACCCATGGTGATCTTCCTGGCCGGGCTGAAGCAGATCCCGAAGGAACTCTACGAGTCGGCTTCCATCGACGGAGCGGGCCGGATGCGGACGTTCTTCTCCATCACCCTGCCGATGCTGTCACCGGTCCTCTTCTTCAACCTGGTCATGGAGATCATCCACTCCTTCCAGTCCTTCACCTCCGCGTTCGTGATCAGCGGCGGCACCGGAGGGCCGTCCAACTCGACGCTCTTCTACTCGCTCTACCTGTACCAGCAGGGATTCACCAACTTCCACATGGGTTACGCCGCGGCGATGGCCTGGCTGCTGCTGGTCGTCATCGCGGTGGTCACCTACGGCGTCTTCCGCAGCGCCCGGCTGTGGGTCTTCTACGGACAGGATGATGCGTGATGACGACCGCGACGACCCCGGTCCGCAACCCCAACCGCACCCGGATACCCGCGCGTTCGCTGGCCTGGCACGCCATCTGCCTGGCGATCGGCCTGGTCCTGCTCTATCCGCTGCTGTGGCTGTTCACCGCGTCGCTCAAGTCGGGCACCGAGATCCTCTCCAACCTGAGCCCCCTCCCGAAGGTCTTCACTCCGGGCAACTACTCCAAGGCGGCGGACGGGATCAGCGGGCTGACCCTGTGGCGGCTGTTCGGCAACTCGCTGTTCCTCGCCTGCTGCTCCGTGGTCGGGAACGTGCTCTCCTGCTCGCTCGCCGGCTACGCCTTCGCCCGGCTCCGTTTCCGTGGCCGCGCGCTCTACTTCTCCGTGATGATCTCCACGCTGATGCTGCCGATGCACGTCATGCTCATCCCGCAGTACGTGATCTACCAGAAGCTCGGCATGCTCGGGACCTATCTGCCGCTCATCGTGCCGCACTTCCTGGCCACCGAGGCGTTCTTCGTCTTCCTGATCGTCCAGTTCGTCCGCTCGCTGCCGCGCGAACTCGACGAGGCGGCCGTACTCGACGGCTGCGGCCCCTACCGGACCTTCTGGTACATCATCCTGCCGCTGCTCAAGCCCGCCCTCGTCACCACGACGATCTTCTCGTTCATCTCCAGCTGGAACAACTTCTTCTCCCAGCTCATCTACCTCACCGACCCGAAGATGTACACCCTGCAGCTCGGCCTGCGGCTCTTCGTCGACCAGACCGACAGCTCCGCCTACGGCCCGATGTTCGCGATGTCGGTCATCGCCCTGCTGCCGGTGGTGCTGTTCTTCCTCGCCTTCCAGCGCCTGCTGGTGGAGGGCGTCCAGACCTCCGGGCTGAAGGGCTAGGTGCGCGGCGGTGCGTAGTTCTCGCTTTCACCTCTTCGCCGACTGCCTGCTGCTCGGCGTGTTCCTGCTGCTCTGCTCGCTCCCGGTCGTCACGGCCTACCCGGCCCTGGTGGCCGGTTGCACGGTGCTGCGCGAGCAGGCCCACGGCGGCCCCGGGGTGACTCCGGCCAGCCTGCTCGCCGCGCTGCGCCGGGTGCTGCGCTCCGGGACCGCCGTCCTGCTGGTCCCCACCGGCGTGCTGGCCCTGCTGTGGCTGGACACCATTGCCCTGGACGCCCATCGATCCGGGCTGGGAGTGGCTTTCGCCGCGGCGACGGCGGTCCTCGCGGCGGTGGGCCTGCGCTGCGCCGCCGCCTGGCGGGAGGGTACGGCGTGGCGGGTGGTCGCCGTCGCGGCGTTCCGTTCCATGCCGGAGCAGCCGCTGGTGCCCGTACTGCTGGCCGGTGCCGCGGTCGCCGTGACCGTACTGCTGAGCATGTCCCCGGTCCTGCTGATCGTCGTTCTCGGACCGCTCGCGCTCGCGGCGACCGCCACCGACACCTGGCGCCCGCTGCCGCTGTGACGCCTGACTCCACCGAAAGGGACCGATCAACCATGCCGTTCTCCCTTGGCATCGTCGGCGCTGGGCAGTTCGCCGGTCAGTTCGCCAAGCTGTTCCACCTCCATCCGGGAGTCAGCGAGGTCCATATCACCGACCTGCTCCCCGAACGAGCCGAGCGCGTCGCCGCCGAAGAGGGACTGGCGGGCACCTTCCCCTCCTACGAGGCCATGCTGGCGTCGCCGTCCGTGGACGCGGTGGCGATCTTCACCCAGCGCTGGACCCACGGCCCACTGGTAGTCCAGGCTCTGCACGCCGGGAAGCACGTGTACTCAGCGGTGCCGATGGCGGTCGCCCAGGAGGAGATCACCGCGATCATCGAGGCGGTACGGGCCACCGGGCTGACGTACATGATGGGCGAGACCAGCCACTACAACCCCGCGACCGTCTACGCCCGCACCCGGATCGCCGACGGCGGCTTCGGGCGGCTGTTCCACGCCGAGGGCGACTACGTCCACGACATGGACCTCGGCTTCTACGAGGCGTACCAGTACAGCGGCGGCGAGGACTGGAAGTCCACCGCCAGCTATCCGCCGCTGCTCTACCCGACCCATTCCATCGGCGGGGTGCTGGGCGCCTGGAACACCCACGCGGTGAGCGTCTCGGCGATCGGTGTCACCGACGACCGCGACGACGGCGTCTTCGACAAGGATGTCAGCCAGTTCGGCAACGACTTCTCCAACGCCACCGCCCTGTTCGAGGTCGCGGGCGGCGGATCGTTCCGTATCAACGAGTTCCGCCGGGTCGGATACCCCTCCCGCAAGCGCGAGTCCAGGTTCCGCTTCTTCGGCACCGAGGGCAGCTTCGAGCAGCTCGCGACGTACAGCCTGTGGCAGAACAAGGAGGGCGTCGAGGACGTCACCGAACATCTGCGCCCCGTCCGGTCCCTCCCCACCGACGACCCGTCGCTGGAGCACATAGCCCCCGCCCTGCGGGACGCCTTCGTCTCCGGAACGGCACCGGTGCACGACCGCTCCCGGCTGCCCGAGGAGTTCGACCACGTCCACAACGGCCACGAGGGCAGCCACCACTTCCTCGTCGACGACTTCGTGACGGCCGTCAACACCGGCACCCTGCCGCCGGTCAACGCCTGGGTCGCCGCCCGCTACACGCTGCCGGGCATCATCGCCCACCGGTCCGCGCAGCAGGGCGGAGCCAGGCTGACGGTCCCCGACCACGGCGACGCGCCCGCGCCCGCATCCCGCATCCCGGAACCCCGCCGAACGGAGAACGTATGACCCCCGACACCGCACGCCGTCGCCGCTGCGCCGTGGTGGGGCTCGGCGCCCGCGCCCAGCTCTTCACCCGGGCGCTGTCCGGTCCCTACGCGGACCGGGTCGAGCTGGTCGGCTTCTGCGATGTCAACGCCCACCGCATGGCCGTGCACAGCCAGTGGATCGGGGCGGACGTACCCGCGTACGCGGCCGAGGACTTCGAGGAGATGCTGCGCCGCGAACGCGTCGACCTCGTGGTGGTGTGCAGTGTGGACCGTACCCATGACCACTACATCGTGCGGGCGTTGGAGGCGGGCTGCGATGTGGTCACCGAGAAGCCGATGACCACGGACGCGCCCCGCGCCCGCCGCATCCTGGACGCCCAGCGCCGCTCCGGCCGCGACGTGCGGGTCGCGTTCAACTACCGCTACAACCCGGTGCACGCCGCCGTGAAGGAGACCCTCGCGTCCGGCGCGATCGGCGAGATCGGCTCGGTCCACTTCGAGTGGCTCCTCGACCTGCGCCACGGCGCCGACTACTTCCGCCGCTGGCACCGCGACAAGGCCAACTCCGGCGGCCTCATGGTGCACAAGGCCAGCCACCACTTCGACCTCGTCAACTGGTGGCTCGGCACGGCGCCGGAGACCGTCTACGCGCTGGGAGGGCTCTTCTTCTACGGCGACGAGGCCGGCCGGCGCCGGGGCCTCGCCCGCGACTACGCCCGCGCCCACGACTCCCCCGCCGCCGAGGGCGACCCCTTCGCCGTACGCCTGGCGGACTCGCCCGTGCTCAGCGCGCTCTACCTGGACGCGGAGGCCGAGGACGGCTATCACCGCGACCAGAACGTCTTCGGCCCGGGAGTGACGATCGAGGACGACATGGCGGTGCTGGTGAGCTACACCTCCGGCGCCAGCCTCACGTACCACCTCAACGCCTACGCCCCCTGGGAGGGCTACCGCATCGCCTTCAACGGCAGCCAGGGACGTCTCGAACTGCTTGTCGAGGAGTCCACCTGGACCCGGCCCCGGGCACGGACGGACGGCGCGAGCGCGGTCATGCACGGGACGGCGGTCGGCGACGACGCCGGGCGTACGCAGCTGTTGCTGCGCCGGTTCTGGGAGCAGCCGGCCGAGGTGAAGGTCACGACGGGAGAGGGTGGCCACGGCGGGGGCGATGTCCGCATGCTCGAGGATCTGTTCGGCGGGCCGCCCACCGGCGGTCCGGACCCGCTCGGCCGGGCGGCGGGCGCGACCGACGGGGCCCGGTCCCTGGTCACCGCACTGGCCGCGAACCAGTCCTTCGAGACGGGGCTCCCGGTGAAGGCCCGGGATCTACTGGAGGTGTGACCGCTGACGACGCGCCGTCCGGGCTCTACCGGGCGACCGCGACCGTCCGGGACGCCGAGATC
>NZ_JBSFMT010000047.1:0-86181 GCF_053599695.1 Streptomyces sp. NPDC000878
GTTACATTCCGAACCCGGAAGCTAAGCCTTACAGCGCCGATGGTACTGCAGGGGGGACCCTGTGGGAGAGTAGGACACCGCCGAACAAATATTGAGAAAAGCCCCGTACCGGGGATACCGGTACGGGGCTTTTTTGTTTTCCGGGATGCTGTCGGGGGGACTACCGTGATCCCTATGAGCAGCTTTGTGATTCGCTCCGTGCGGGCTGATGAGTGGCGTGCCGCCAAAGAGCTTCGGCTGGCTGCCCTGCGGGATCCTGTCGCGCATCTTGCCTTCCTGGAGACGTACGAGGAGGCCGTGGGCCGGCCTGACTCCTTCTGGCAGGAGCGGGTTCGGCGAGCGGCCGAGGGGGAGACCGGCGCTCAGCAGATCATTGCCGAGGGGCCCGACGGGGAGTGGGTCGGGGGGCTCGTGGTGTTCGTCGAGGAACCCGGGGACGTCGACTGGGCCGGGTTCGCCGTTGAGGAGAAGCAGGGGCACATCGTGGCGGTGTTCGTGCTGCCCGAGCATCGGGGGTGCGGGCTGACCGATGTGCTCTTCGATGCCGCCCTGGAGTGGGCTTGGGAGGCCGCGGGCGTCGAGCGGGTGCGGTTGATCGTGCATCAGGACAACGCGCGGGCGCAGCGGTTCTATCGGCGCGTGGGATTCGTACCCAGTGGGGTCACTGTGCCCCTGAGCGGCTCGGACGACTCCGAGCTCGAGTTCGTGCTGGAGCGCGAGCTACACCCGTAGGTCGTGGTGGGGCCAGCGTGCTCGGAGTTGTTCTCTTGAGCGGAGCAGGGCCAGGGTCGGCATGCCTCGGTCCGCTCCGGTGGTGAGCAGGTCCGGGAGTTGGGGAAGCGGGGCGACCGCCGCGACGTCGTCCAGGACGAGCGTCAGTGGTGGGTCGAGGCGACCGGAGGATGACCGTTCGGCCATGCGCCGGCCGCGCTCGACCACGCTTGCGGCCAGTGCCGTCAGGAGGGGCATCGCGCCCGGGTTCGTCCTGGGGTCCTCGATCGGTTCACCGACCACATAAAGCGTGCCCCCTTCGGCGATGAAGGAATCCAGTACGAGGGCGTCACTTCGGTTCGCCGTGCACGCCTCGCGGATGTTCACCGTCGAGAGCGCGGCGAGGGCTCGGCTCGTCAACTCCTGGGCGATGTCCCGGCGTTCGGGGTGCGCGGTGAGGGCGGCTTCGAGTTCGCCGGCGGCGCCGGGGGCCGCCTTGGAGTTCGTGCGGAGGATGCGTACGGCTTCCTGGACGTTGGTGCCCTGCGCCCAGCGGTGTACGTGGCGGATCGTGCGGGCGTCTATGGCGGCGGCGTGCAGGTAGCTGCGGAGGAGCGTTTCCGCGGTCTCCGCTGTGGTCTGGTCGATCTTTGCCGTGGGGCGGACCGGGGAGAGGAGGGCGACTGCTCTTGCGGCCGCTGTGGGTCTGTCCTCGCAGCCGGTGGTGGGGGGCCAGTGGAGGCGGGCCGGGGTGTCGCAGAGGTGGGTGGGGTCGTAGAGGAGGGTGGGGCCGAGCTTGGCTCGGGCGTCCTTCGTCTCCTGCCAGAGGGCGGGGTTGGAGGTGAGGATCAGGGCGGGGCCCTCTGCGTCCTGGATGGCTTGGGTTGCGGTGAGGGTGCGGGTTTCTGGGGGGCTGAAAAGGATTTTTTCCCGCCCACCCACCCGTTCACCGTCCGTTGCCACGGGTGCCGTCGAAAACGCCTTCGGGGGTTCCGGCGACAGGATCTTCGGGGGTTCCGGCGACGGTGTCTCCTCGACGGGCTCAGGCTGTACCTGTGCCGGTTCCTCCGGCTCGGGCTTCGGTTCCGCCCGCTGTGCCGGGATCTTCCTCGCCGCCCGTACCGCCTTCCAGCGGGCCAGTGTGCCCAGTACGAAGATGGTGAGGACGAACAGGACCATCAGCTGGCCGATGAACAGGCCCCAGAACAGGCCCCACCCCGAGAGCCGGCCCGCCGGTGTCTCCGGCCAGGCGCCCGGTACGTCACGTGGGTCCGTGATCAGGTGGCGCAGCGCCTCCGGGGTGCGGGTGAACGTGACTCCCTGGGGCCAGGAGCCGTGGGAGAGGAAGCCCGCGACGCCTGTTGCCGTCCACACCAGTACCGTCAGGCCCAGCAGGAAGGCGATCAGGCCGACCAACAGGCCGTCGGAGACGCCGCGTTCGGCCTGTTGCCGTTCGTCCGGTCTCATCGTCGTCACGCCACCGTGGACTCGGAGGAGTCGTCGAGGTCGGCGAGGTGCTGTTCGACGAAGGCCGCCGCGCGTTCCTCCGCCTCCAGTTCCGCCGCTCTGAGGGCGTCGTCGGTGAGTTCGAGGTCGCGGGACGACTCCGTCATCGCGCGGTCGGTGAAGACGAGGGCGCGTTCCGTCTCCGTGACCAGGTGTTTGACGACCTGGACGTTGCCGTTGACGTCCCAGACCGCGATGCCTGGGGTGAGAGTCGGGATGATCTCCACCGCCCAGCGCGGTAGGCCGATCACTCTGCCCGTCGCCCTCGCCTCGTCGGCCTTCTGGGCGTAGATCGTTCGTGTCGACGCCATTTTCAGGATCGCCGACGCTTCCTTCGCCGCCGCTCCGTCCACCACGTCACTCAGGTGGTGGACGACCGCCACGAAGGACAGGCCCAGGCGGCGGCCGAACTTCAGCAGGCGCTGGAAGAGTTGGGCCACGAACGGGCTGCTGATGATGTGCCAGGCCTCCTCGACCAGGAAGATGCGCTTCTTCCGGTCGGGGCGGATCCAGGTGTGCTCCAGCCAGACGCCGATGATCGCCATCAGGATCGGCATGGCGATGGAGTTGCGGTCGATGTGGGACAGGTCGAAGACGATCAACGGGGCGTCCAGGTCGATGCCGACCGTCGTCGGGCCGTCGAACATGCCTCGCAGGTCGCCGTCGACCAGGCGGTCGATGACCAGGGCGACGTCGAGGCCCCAGGCCCGTACGTCGTCTATGGCGACGTTCATCGCCTCCGCCGACTCCGGCTCGGGGTGCCGTAGTTGCTCGACGATGTCCGTCAACACCGGCTGGCGTTCGACGATCGTCTCGTTGACGTAGGCGTGCGCGACCTTCAACGCGAAGCCGGAGCGTTCGTCGAGGCCGTGGCCCATCGCCACTTCGATGATCGTGCGGAGCAGGGCGAGTTGGCCCGTTGTGGTGATCGCGGGGTCGAGCGGGTTCAGGCGGATACCCATGTCCAGGGCGGCCATCGGGTCCAGGCGGACGGGAGTTATCCCCAACTCCTCCGCGATGAGGTTCCATTCGCCGACGCCGTCCTCGCCCTGCGCGTCCAGGACGACCACCTGGCGGTCCCGGAAGCGGAGTTGACGTAGGACGTACGTCTTCTCCAGGGCTGATTTGCCGTTGCCCGATTCGCCGAGCACCAGCCAGTGCGGGGCGGGGAGTTGTTGGCCGTACAGCTGGAAGGGGTCGTAGATGTAGCCCTTTCCGGAGTACACCTCGCGGCCGATGATGACGCCGGAGTCGCCGAGGCCGGGGGCGGCGGTGGGGAGGTAGACGGCCTGGGCCTGGCCCGTGGAGGTGCGGACGGGCAGGCGGGTCGTCTCGATCTTGCCGAAGAGGAATGAGGTGAAGGTGTCGGTGAGGGCGGTCAGCGGGTCCCGCATCAGCGCATCAGCCCTACCTTCGGATTCCGGTGGCGAACGGGAGTGTGTTGACGAACGCTCGGTGGTGCTCGCGGTCGCACCATTCCAGCTTCAGGTACGACTTGCCCGCCGACGCCCTTATCGTGCGCTTGTCGCGCGCCAGGGCTTCGGGTGAGCGGGAGGAGACGGTGATGTAGCCGACCAGGTTGACGCCGGCCGCGCCGCTCGCGAGGTCCTCGCCGCGCTGGTCGATGCGGTTGTGGGAGGCCACGTCGCGGGGGTCGACCGTGCGGTTCATCTTGGCCGCCCGGCTCGCTTCCGCGTCGTCGTTCGTCTTCTCCGTCAGCATGCGCTCGATGGCCACCTCGGTGGGTTCCAGGTCCATCGTGACGGCCACCGTGCGGATCACGTCCGGGGTGTGGACCAGGAGCGGGGCCAGGAAGTTGACGCCGACCGGGGTCATCGGCCATTCCTTCACCCAGGCCGTGGAGTGGCACCAGGGGGCGCGGGTCGACGACTCGCGGGTCTTCGCCTGGAGGTACGTCGCCTCCATGGCGTCCAGTTCGGCCGGCCAGGCGTTGCGCTTCGTCATCGCCTGGATGTGGTCGATCGGGTGGTCCGGGTCGTACATGGAGTGGATGAGGGACGACAGCCGGCCCTGGCCGAGGGGTTGGCGGACGCGGATGTCCGCCTCCTGGAGGCGGGAGCAGATGTCCGTCAGCTCGCGGGCCATGACCACCGCCAGGCCCGCGTCGCGGTCTACCTTCCTGCCGCCCTGGGGGCGGGCCGCGCGGGCCATCGCGTGGGCCTCGGCGGCCAGTTCGCGGTTGAAGTGCATACAGGCGACCAGATACGCGCGGTGCTGTTCGCTGCTCGTCGACACCATCGACTGCAGCTGCTCGTACGAGTGCTGCAGCCACGGCGGTGACTTCTCGTCGCCGCGTACGGACACGTCCTTGGCGTGGGCGTCCGGGTCGGCGGGGAGGGTGCGGGCGAGCATCTGGAGGCGGGTGACGAAGCCGTCGCCGTTCGCCACGTGCTTGAGCAGCGTGCCGAAGCGGTCTACCAGGGCCTCCTGGTCCTCGCTGTCGCGCAGGCCGACGCCCGGGCCCTCGATCTCGATCGCCGCCGTCACCGTACGGCGGTCCGCGTGCAGGAGTACGGCGATCTCGTCCGGGCCGAACGGGGCGGCGAGCCAGTTGATGCGGCCGATGCCCGGGGGCGGGCCGATCTCGACCTCGCGGCCGTCGATCTGGGTGCCGGCCTCCATGACGGAGCTGCGGTAGGCGGTGCCCTGGCGGAGGCTGCGCTTGTAACTGCGGTTGATCTCGAACCACTTGTAGAACGTGCGGCGCTTGTACGGGACGTACACCACCGCGAGAGCCAGCATCGGGAAGCCGGTCAGCAGCACGATGCGCAGGGCCAGCACGGGGACGACCAGGCCGCACACCATGCCGAGGAAGGCGCCCACGATGATGAGCGCGATCTCGCCGGACTCGCGGTTGCGGCCGACGATCGCGTTCGGTCGGGCGCGGCCGATGAGATACGTACGGCGGGGCGAGATGGCATGGGACACATGGGCCATCTGGGAATCCGTCGTCAACGCCCGTCACCTCCAGGGCGGTTGGATCGGTTGCTGTTGCCGGCGGGGCCGCGGCGTGGCGGGGGTGCGGCGGAGGGGACAGATCCGCCGCCGCCCGAGGGCCGTGAGCTGTGCGCGGCCACGCCGCCGGACGCGGGGTTGGCCGGGCGCGGGGTGGACGACTGGCCGCCGCCTCCACCGCCCCCGTTGTTGTCCGCCCGGCTGCTGTGGGTCTTGATGCCCTGGGCGACGAGGGTCGCCGGGGAGCTGATGACGGCGGCGGCCTTGCTCTCGGCGCCCTGCATGATGCGGTTGTTGCGGGAGTTGGCGACCTCGTCGCCGAAGCCCGGGACGAAGCGGTAGATCATCGCGCTGGCGAAGATGGCGAGGAGGATGATGGACAGGCCGGAGACGACCGCCGAGAAGGCGTCCGGGCCGTCGTCGTTCGTGGCCAGCGCGCCGGCCAGGCCCAGGACGATGGCGATCACCGGTTTGACCAGGATGACCGCGATCATGATGCCGGCCCAGCGGCGGACGTGCCCCCACAGGTTCTTGTCGACCAGCCCCGCGTACACGACCGTGCCGAGCAGGGCGCCGACGTACAGCAGGGCGGCCCGGATGACCAGTTCCAGCCAGAGGACGCCGGCCGCGAGGATCGACACCATGGAGACCACGATCAGCATGATCGGGCCGCCGCCGATGTCCTCGCCCTTGGCCAGCGCGCCGGAGAAGGTGCCGAAGAACGTGTCGGTCTGGTCGCCGGTCGCGCTCGCGAGGACCTCGGTGACGCCGTCGGTCGCCGAGACGACGGTGTAGAGGATGAGGGGGGTGAAGGCGGAGGCGATGACGGTCAGCCAGAGGAAGCCGATCGCCTCGGAGATGGCCGTGGTGAGGGGGACGCCTCGCATGGCCCGCTTGGCGACCGCGAGCAGCCACAGCACCAGGGTCAGGACGGTGGACGCGGCGAACACGACCGCGTACTGCTGGAGGAACTTGGTGTTGGTGAAGTCGACGTTCGCGGTGTCCTTCACGGCCTCGCTGAGCTTGTCGACCGTCCAGGAGGCGGCGTCGGCACACCCCTTGGCGAGGGAGGACAGCGGGTCGAGGGTGGAGGCGGGGTTGGTGACCGAGCCCGTGCCGGTGCCCTGCTGGCTTTCGCAGACGTCCTTGGCCTCGTCGACGAGCAGCTCGCACTCCGCTTTGCCGGCCGTCGGCGAGGGGGAGGGGGACGGTGTCGGGGCCGCGTACGCCTGGGACGCCAGGAGTACGGCGGCCGTCTGTACGGCCGTCACCGCGCCGGCGAGCTTGAGCACGAGGTAGGGCCTAGCTGGCGTGTTACCGGGCATAGGTGAACCCTCCGTACTCGTCGATGGCCTTGCTGATCTCGTCGGAGGTGGAGGCCTTGTCGTCGCCGGGGACCGGGTTGGGGCCGTCCTTCTCCGAGTAGGAGACGATCTTCCAGTCGTCTCCCGACCAACGCATGTCGTACGTCCAGGTGTTCCAGGACGAGGTGACCGGGCTGGTGGAGGTCTCGCCTGCGATGCCGCTCAGGCCGACGTACCAGACCTCGACCGTGGCGGTTGTGTCGCCGTACGCCACCGTCTTCGTGCCGACCGGGGTCACGCGTGAGACGAACGTGCTGCCCTCGGGGGCGTTGCCGTTGGCGTCGAGGCCGAGTCTGGTGAGGAGGCTCGCGGAATAGGCCTTGTCCAGGGGGGCCTTGAGTTTCGCGGCGGCCTCGGTGGTGAAGAGGGCGTCGACGATCTTGTCCCGGCTGTCCTTGCGGTACATGCCGGTCGAGCCCAGGGACACCGCGTAGTTGGCTGCCGCGGACTGGACGCCCTGGCGGTCGTGCGCGAACCCGGAGGGGATGCCCGCCGCCTTCTTCGTGACCGGCTGTTCTCCGGAGGCCGCGGTGGCCGCCGTGTCGGGTTGGTTCGCGCTGTCGGAGCCGCTGCCGCTGCCCGCCGTGGAGGAGGTCGTGGACGTAGAGGAATCGTCTCCTCCACGGTTCGCGAAGGCGATCGCCGCGATCAGCAGGACGACCACGCCGACCGCCGTCACCATGCCCCGCGACGACTTGGTGCGCCGCGCGCCGCCGTAGAGGCCGCTGTTTCCCTGGTCGTGGTAGCGGGTCCGGGTCTGGCCGGTGCCGCCGTACCCGCCGTCGTCGGGGCGCGTGGGATCGCCGTTGCTCTGGCTCTGCCCGTCACCGAGACTCATGCGGTACCCGTCCCCTCGACCGTGTGTCGAATCCACGTGTACGGGAACACGAACACGTGACAGTACGACGGTAGCCGTGCTGGTTCCCGCGCGGGCGCGGTGTGGTGACTCGACATCAGGGAGACGCAACCTCAGTCGGTGGGCACGACGGGTGGGTGGGTGGTGGGAGGGGAGAACCGGGTTCGCCCGGCGGTCCGACTGGAGATGCGCCACGCGAGGGTGGCGCCGGCTACACGGCCATGCCGTACACGATGGTGAAGAGGGTGCCGAGCGAGCCGATGATGAACACGCCCGTCAGGCCCGCGATGATGAGGCCCTTGCCCTGTTCCGCGCTGAAGGTGTCGCGCAGGGCCGTCGCGCCGATGCGCTGTTTCGCCGCACCCCAGATCGCGATGCCGAGGCACATCAGGATGGCCACGGCCATCACGACCTGGACCATCGTCTTCGCCTCGGTGCCCAGGCTGCCGAAGGGGCCCCAGTCCGGAGCGATCCCGCCGATGATGGTGTTGATGTCGCCCTTTTCGGCCGCAAGCCACTTGTAAGTCACCTAAGTCACCGCCCCTGTCGGGTAGTTCCGCGCGCCCCCTGCCGCAGCGCAGAGGTCAGGCCCATTCTCGCCGACAATGACACTGTCGTATGTCGACTTGAAGTCATTGATTGGCGGGATTCGTACGAATACCTTTATCGTCACTCTGTGTATCACGCCTGGTCACGCCGGGCAATGAAGTGTGAGCGAAACCTGTGGTGTGGTTCCGTCGTTGACCATCCCTGGTCATCAGGGTGGTCACGGACCGTTTCTGACGGTCCGTCTCCAGGTGTAGGCCAGGCTATCGCGGACCTCGGACATGGCGACGGGCCGCGGCTGGCAGCCGCGGCCCGTTCCCCAGTGCCCGCCGGTGATCCCCACGACCTCCGGTGGCGTCTTGTGTGTGGTTATTGCTGATTGGCTGGATCTAGTGGTTCCAGGCCGGCCGGTCAGCCGGTGAAGGCGCTCACGCCCTCCGGGGTGCCCCAGCCGGTCGGGCCGTCGTAGCCGGACGTGGCGGTGCAGTAGTAGCTCGTGGTGCAGGTGCCGTTGTTGCCCGAGGTCACGTCGTTGAGGGCCGAGGTGCCGGCCGCCGCGTAGGGGTACGAGGCCGGGTAGTCGCTGCTGCCGGGGGTGCCGGCGAGGGCGTAGACGCCCGCGATGATGGGGGCGGAGGCGCTGGTGCCGCCGTAGGTGACCCAGCCGGTGCCGTCGCCGTAGGTGTCGTAGACCGAGACGCCGGTCGCGGGGTCGGCCACGGCGGAGACGTCGGAGATCATGCGCTTGGTGCAGGTCGCGTCGGTCTGCCAGGTCGGCTTCGCGTCGTACGAGGAGCAGCCGGAGCCGGTGCCCTCGGTGCTGCTGGTCTTCCACACGCTCTCGGTCCAGCCGCGGCTGTTGGAGGAGGTGGAGAGCTTGGTGCCGCCGACGGAGGTGACGTAGCGGGAGGCGGCCGGGTACTCGGCGCCGTAGCCCTCGTCGCCCGCGCTGACCGTGATGGCGACGCCGGCGTGCTTGAAGTACGAGGTGTCGTAGGTGGTGTCGGAGGAGGACTCCGAGCCGCCGTAGCTGTTGGAGACGTACTTCGCGCCCAGGGTGACCGCGCGGTTCACGGCCGTACCGAGGTTGGCCATCGAGGAGGACTTGGCCTCGACCAGCAGGATGTTGCAGTTCGGGCAGGTCGCGCTGGCCATGTCGAGGTCGAGCGAGATCTCACCGGCCCAGCCGCTGTCGGCGGTGGGGAGGGAGGTCGTCGAGCCGGTCTGGCTGACCTTGGTGAAGCAGCCGTTGTCGGTGGTGCAGTCCGAGAGGCCGTAGTACGAGCGGTACTCGGCGAGGTCGGACTCGGCGTTCGGGTCGTCGTACGCGTCGACGATCGCGATGGTCTCGCCGGAGCCGTTGGAGGCGGCGGCGGAGGTCAGGCCGTAGGCGTCCTGGAGGTCGCTGGGGCCGTAGCCGGTGGGGGTGGCTGCGGCGGCGTTCGGCTTGATGGTCGCCGGGGTGACGCCCTTCTTCGCGGCCTGCTCCTCCTGGAAGGCGGTGGTGCCGCCGGTGACGCGGAGGGCGTTGCAGGACGCGAAGCCCTTCGCGGGGGTCGCGTCACACTGGCTGGTGTAGCTCACGTGGGCCTTGGCGACCTGTGCGGCGATCGCCTTGGCGGTGACCTTGGGGGTGACCTTGATGGTCGCGGGGGTGGCCGCTCCGGCCTGGGCGGCGGTGCCGAGCCCGGCGAGAGCGAGCGCGGCGGTGGCGATGGCCGCGGTGCCTATGCGGCGCCAGCTGCCGTATCTGCCTTGCGTGGACTGGCTGTTGGGGGGTGACGTACGCAACGTACAGCCTCCTGTTAGGGGGTGGTCAGGGGCGGTGCGGGTGGTGATGCGGGGGGTCCCGCAGGGGGTGGTGCTTGCCGCCGGTGCGGTGTCCCCGGCGGCGGGTTGGCGGCCCGCCGATGAGATTCGCTTGTTGAGTACGTGACAACAAGATGGGTTGTGGAATCCTGACTTCCGCGTGACTGAAGAGGGTTGAGGGGTTACTGATCACTTACGGGGTGATGGGTGGGGGGTGGGGGTGGCTTGACCGGGGGCACAGATGGTCCACAGGTTGTGGACAGGGGTTTTCCGGGGTGCGCATCGGGGGTGCGTGAGGGGTGCGCGTGGGTTTTTGGGGTTTGACGGGGGTTCACCGGGCGTAGCGGGGGCGACTGTTGCCGGAGGGGGGCGTGCGGCATGACGAAAGGGGGGCACCCTCGATGAGGGTGCCCCCCTTCGTGGCGGAGCCCGGAACCGTGCCGCGTCCAGAGTGATCTGCCGTCGGATGATGCGGTCTATGTACGCGGAGACGTTGCCGTCAGGGGCGTGGGCGCGTGCATATGCGGCGGTTTCGTCCGGCAGGGACACTGTGATCTTTGCGGTCATACCTGAATCAGGCTCGCGTCATGCCTGCTGGTCGGTGGTGACGGCCGGACGCATCGGGCGCCGCCGCGTCGTCGGGAGCGGGGTCCTCCTTTTACGGCTTCACGGACCTTTACGGCTTCACGGAAGATTCTCAGCGAGGGGTCGTACCCGTTCTTGATTTCGCGCGTCAGAGTTGCCCCTGATGAAGCGGATCACTCGTCCCCCTGGCAACCGGCGGTACGCGCTGCTTTCCGTTGGCGCGCTGCTCGCCGTCACCTCCGTCTCCGGGGCCGCCCCCGGGAGCGCCGCCTCAGGATCCCTCGGTGTCGCCGCCGAGGCCCGTGCGGTTCTTCCGCCGCGCAGTGCCCGTGTCGGGGCCTTGTTCAACGGGGATCTGGAGGGTGGGCACTTCTGCACGGCGTCCGTTGTGCGTAGTGCTGGGCGGGATCTGATTCTTACCGCCGCGCACTGTCTGAGCGGGGACGGGGACACCGACGTCGTCTTCGTGCCCGGGTATCGGGACGGGCGGGCGCCGTACGGGTTGTGGCGGGTGACGAAGACCTTTGTGCCGGGGGCCTGGAGCGATCGGGCCGATGAGGACAGTGACTTCGCCTTTGCCGTCGTTGCCTCGAATGCCTCGAAGGGTGGGCGGGATCTCGAGGATGTGGTGGGGGCGAACGTCCTCGTTACCGGGCGGGCCACCGGGGCCGGCGATGTCGTCGTCACCGGGTATCCCAATGTGCTCGACACGTCTCTCAGCTGTACCAACCGGCCTACCGTGCACAGTTCTACGCAGCAGCGCATCGAGTGTCCCGACTTCACGGACGGGACCAGCGGGAGTCCCTGGGTGGATCGGGAGGGGGGTGTGGTGGGCGTGCTCGGGGGGTTCGAGCAAGGTGGGGCCACTGATGACGTGTCCTACAGCGCTGTGCTCGGGAGTGCGGCTGCCGCTCTGTATCGGGAGGCCGCCCGTTTTGGCGGGTCCTCCTGAGCGGCGGCGCGTTTCGTCATGATCACCCTGTGGAGTGGGTAGCGCCTCTACACTGGCGTGGGCGTAATCCCGGGCGGTGAGGGGCGGTTGACGGTGCGTAAGGCATGGATCGTGGCGAGCGTTGCCGTCGGTGGCACCCTCAGCTTCGTGATGCTGCTCGTTGTCGGCGTCTATCTCGTTGCCGGGAACGTCGCCGGTGGGGTCGGGAGCGGGAGCGTCGCGCTCGCCAAGGGGGCCGTGCCGGCCGCGTATTCGGCACTCGTACAGAAGTGGGGCAATCTGTGCCCCGCCATCAACCCCGCGCTGCTCGCCGCACAGCTGTACCAGGAGAGCGGATTCAATCCGAATGCGAAGAGTCCGGCAAAGGCGGAAGGGATAGCGCAATTCATCCCCGGCACCTGGGCCACGCACGGAATCGACGGCGACGGTGACGGCGACCGCGACGTATGGGATCCGAATGACGCGATTCCGTCGGCCGCGTCGTACGACTGCGAGCTTGCCTCGTACGTGAAGGACGCGCCCGGAGACCCGACGCACAACATGCTCGCCGCCTACAACGCGGGGGCGTACGCCGTCATCAAATACGGGGGTGTGCCGCCGTACGCGGAGACCCAGAACTATGTGAAGACCATCACCACGCTGCAGGCGAGCTTTGCGGCTCCTGTGGGGCGCGTCGACCCCTCCGAGCAGGCCGCCGCCGCGATCACCTACGCCCAGGGGAAGCTCGGCACGCCCTACCTCTGGGGTGGCACCGGTACCGCTGACCAGGGCGGACGTTTCGACTGCTCCGGGCTCACGCAGGCCGCGTACGACAGTGTGGGCGTTCAACTTCCGCGGGTCGCCAACGATCAGTACAACGCCGGGCCGCATCCCTCGCGGGACGAGCTGCTGCCGGGGGATCTGGTGTTCTTCTCCGACGACCTCACCAACTCTCGGGCCATCCGGCATGTCGGGATTTATGTGGGTGGCGGTTACATGATTGACGCTCCGCGGACCGGTGCGGTCATTCGGTTCGATCCGATCGACACCCCCGATTACTTCGGGGCGACGCGGGTCACCGAAGATGGCGCGAAAGCGTTGCCCACCGCCGTGTAAGCGCAGTGTGAAACCATCCCCTGAGCTGCGGTGATGTGTCTCTCTTCGATAACGTCTGCGTGATCATTCGGTGGAGAGTGGAACGTATAAACGGAGACCGTGCGTTCCTGGTCCAGTAGCGGATTCACTGTCGCCCGGGGTGGGTGTCCCGTCCGTCACGATTGTCACTTGTGGCACGTGTCAGGCGTGGGCGGCAGATGGGTTCCTACGTCACGGGGTGAGAGCAGGAACGGCGCACGAACCAGTGCGCTCTGGAGATGACGACGAAGGGGCCGCAGCACCATGGCTGGACTCGCCGAATCCGGGTCGAACCCCGACGTCGACCTGCTCTATGACATCAACGGCCTGGCCAAGGACGCGCCTCGGTGGTTCGACCGGGGTGTTGAGGTCGTGGGTGAGTACGGGCTGCTGGCCGCGATGGTGGTGCTGGTGGTTTGGTGCTGGTGGGGTGTGCGGCGGCGGGGTGGGGATGACGCGGCTGTGTCTGTCGCCGCGTTGATCTGGGCGCCGCTCGCCGCGGCGATCGCCGTGCTCGTGAACATCCCCATACGGGGGTTCGTGGAGCGGCCCCGTCCTTTTCTGGACCATCAGGGGCTTGAGGTTCTGGTCTCCGGGAAGACCGACTACTCGTTCGTGAGCGATCACGCGACGATCACCATGGCGATGGGGGTCGGGCTGTTCGTGGCGAACCGGAAGTTCGGGCTGGTGGGGATAGGGCTCGCGCTGGTGGAGGGGTTCTGCCGGGTGTACATGGGGGTGCACTACCCGACGGATGTGGTGGGTGGGTTCGCGCTGGGGACGGCGGTTGCGTTGTTGCTGTCGCCGGTGGCGATGGCTTTGCTGACCCCGGTTACTCGGGCTGTTGCGGGGTCTGGGTGGGGTGGCGGGTTGATTCGGGCTCGGGGTGGTGTGTCTGGGCGGGCTGGGGGTGTGGTGCCGGGGGCTCGGGCGGGGGCCGACTCGGAGGCGGGGGCTGGGGCTGGGGCTGGGGAGCGGGATTTGGCGGCGTAGCCGCCGGGTTTCTCGCCCCCGCCGCCCCTACCCGTCCCATCCCGGGGGGCTGCCGCCCCCAGACCCCCGCTTCGGCCCTGACCGGGCCTTGCCGTCAAACGCCGGACGGGCTGAATACCCAGCCCGTCCGGCGTTTGAGGACGAGCGCGTCTTAGCGCGAAAGGGGGGTCTGGGGGCGCAGCCCCCAGGGGATGGGACGGGTAAGGGCGGCGGGGGCGAAGAAGAAGGTCCGGACATGGCCGGTGGGCTGTGTATGCCCGTTTCGCCCCCTGTCCATCCGGGCAGGGATCGGGCAGCGTGGTCCCGGTCGAGTGAGTCGGCCAGGGGGAGGGAGACGCGGCGGTGGTGTCTGACCATGTGCGGACCGCGGACGGCAGGCGATTACGCGTCGAGGTCTCGGGCGACCCCCACGGCCACCCCGTGTTCCTCCTGCACGGCATGCCCGGCAGCCGTGTCGGCCCCCGGCCCCGCTCGATGTTCCTCTACCAGCGCGGCGCCCGCCTCATCAGCTACGACCGCCCCGGATACGGCGGCTCCGACCGCCGCCCGGGCCGCCGCGTCGCGGACGTCGTGAGTGACGTACGCGACGTCGCCGACGCCCTCGGCCTGGACCGCTTCGCCGTGGCCGGCCGTTCCGGCGGCGCCCCGCACGCCCTCGCCTGCGCCGCCCTGCTGCCGGACCGGGTGACCCGCGCCGCCGCACTGGTCGGGCTCGCACCGAGGGACGCGGAGGGGCTCGACTGGTTCGCGGGCATGGCCCCTTCGAACGTCAGCGAGTTCCGGACCGCGTTCACCGACCCGGAACGGTTCGCGGCCCGGCTCATTCCACGCTCCGCGGCCATCCGCAGCGATCCGGCGAAGCTGCTGGAGGAGCTGCGCCGGGATCTCACCGACGACGACCGGATGATCGTCTCCGACCGTGGCATCCGCTCGATGCTCCTGCGCACCTACCTTGAGGCGCTGCGCACGTCACCGTACGGCTGGATCGACGACGCCCTCGCGCTGACCGGCCCGTGGGGCTTCGACCCGGCACAGATCGATGTGCCGGTGCTGCTGTGGCACGGCGGGAAGGACGTCTTCTCGCCCGCCTCGCACTCCTCCTGGCTGGCCGCCCGTATCCCGCGCGCCACGGCCGTACTGGAACCGGCGGCGGCCCACTTCGCGGCCCTGCGCGCCCTGCCCAACGCGCTCAACTGGCTGCTCTCGGACGCCTCCTCGCACTGAGCCCCCGTACTGGGCCTGCGTACCGAGCCCGCGTACAGGGCCCCTCGTGCCGAGCCCGAGTACTGAGCCTGTGTGCCGAGCCCGCGCACTGGGGCCGCGCACCGAGCCTGTGTGCCGAGCTGGCGTACTGACCCCGCGTACCGACCCCGCGCACTGAACCGGCGTACCAACCCCACGCACCAACCCCGCGCGCCGACCCCTCACACCGCCAGCGGCTCCAGATCCCGGTACACCCGCCGCCTGCTGTGTGCGAACCGGGTGATCCCGTTCTCGTCGCCGAGAAGCATCCGCAGTTCCGCCAGCGCCTCGGCGTGGCGCCGTTCCGCCTCCGCCTCGTGGCCCAGCTCGCTCAGCGTCAGAGCCGAGTTGGCGACCACGGCCAGTGTCTCCGGGTGATGCGGTCCCAGCACCTGGCGCAGGGTGACCACCGCGGTCTCCTCCAGTTCCCGGGCCTCCTCCAGACGGCCCTGGCCGGCCAGTACGTTGGCGTAGTTGACGCCGCAGAACAAGGAGTGCGGGTGCTGTTCGCCCAGCACCTCGCCCATGCGCCGCAGCACCTGCCGGAACACCGTGTCCGCCTTCTCCGTGTCGCCGCAGCCCCAGTGGTAGATACCGAGGTTGTTGAACGCGGCCTGGGTGTACGGGTGGGCCTCGCCCGGTACGTCCATGTACCTGGCCAGCGCCTCCCGGGCGACCTCGCGCGCCCGCTCCCGCTCGTCCGCCGCGAACAGATCGGCGGCCATGTTCAGGTCGCAGGCCAGCGAGTCCGGCGTCGGCTCCTTGTACTGGGCCCGGTACTGGTCCTGGGTCGCCGCCGTGAGCCGCCGGGCGTCCTCGAACTGCCCGGCCCGGCGCAGCGACACCGCGAGGGACTTGGCGCACCGCAGGGTGCCCGGGAACTCCTTGCCGAGGATCCGCTTGTGCGTGTCGTATGCCTGTGACAGCACCGCCACCGACTCCGTGTACCGGCCGACCTCGCGCAGGTCGCGGCCCAGTCCCTCGGCCGAGGCCAGCGTGTAGGGGTGCTCAGGACCCAGCACCCGCATACGCCGGTCGAGGGTCTCCTGGTCCAGGTCGCGGGCCTCGCCGTAGCGGCCCACCATGCGCAGTGCGAGGGCGAGGTTGTTGGCCGCGTTCAGGGTCCTGGGGTGGGACTCGTGGAAGATCTCGCTGAACCCGTCGTGCGCCTCGCGGGCGAGGTTCACCGCGGACCGGTAGTCACCGAGGGCGGCGAGGTCGCTGGCGAGGCTGGACGTGGTGACGTACGTGTGCGGGTGGGTGGGGCCGAGGACCCGGCGCTGGCGGTCCAGCAGTTCGGTGTCGATGTCCCGGGCCTCGATGTAACGCCCTTGGGAGCGCAGCACGTTGGCGAGCTGGCAGCGCAGATACAGATACTGCACGTCGTCCTCGCCGCGCAGCGGCTTCCAGTGCTCCAGCAGGTCCTCGGCACGTTTCTGCGCGTTGGGGAAGTCGCCGCGTTTCCAGTAGTAGCGGACCCGGTCGATCAGTAACCGGCGAGTCTCGCTCTCGGTGCAGTTGCGGGCGTCGGAGGCGGTGAGGTGCGGCCAGATGACGCCGAACCGGGACCAGCTCTCCGGGTCGTCGATCGGCTCGTCGCCGTCGGGCCGGGCACCCGCGAGCACCGTGTGCACGACGTGCCGGGCGTGGCGCTGCTCCTCCTCGGTCAACTGCGCGCGGATCACGGCCTGGACCAGCCGGTGGACCTGGATGCTGTTGCTGACCTGGTCGACCTTGGCGAGCGCGAACCGCCCGATCTCCTGGACGACCCGGCCGAGCAGCAGCGAGTCCTGGAGCGCGGGGTCGTACGGCTTGAGGGCGTCGATCATCTCCTTGCTGTAGAGCAGGTCGGAGGAGATCGGCTCCGGGGCCAGGAACGCGCACAGCTGCAGCAGCCGTACCGAGGCGGGAGAACGTTCCTTCAGCCGGGAGATGGACACGTTCCAGGTCGCGGCGACGGTCTTCGGGTAGTCGGCCGGCTGGTTGAGGTCCAGGACGTCGGTGGTCTGCTCCGCCAGCTGCCGCAGATACGTCTCGACCGGAGTGGCCGTCTCGGCCAGCCAGGCCGCCGCCTGCTCGACGGCCAGCGGCAGATCGCCCACCGCCGTCGCCACCTGGTCGGCCGCCTCGGGGGTCAGCCCCCTGGCCCGCCGGGTGAGGTGCTCGACGCTCTCCTCGCGCAGGAAGACGTCGACGAGCTGCGCCGAACCCTGCTGTGCCCAGGCCTGGTTGCGGGAGGTGACGAGGATGTGCCCGCTGCCGCCGGTCGGGAAGTACGGGGTCAGCGCGGCCGGGTCGTCGGCGTTGTCGAAGACCAGCAGCCAGCGGCTGGTCGGCGTGCCCCGGGACAGCATCTGCCGGGCTTCCTTGCTGGCCATGGTGATGTCGTCGCGGCCGGGCGCGCCGATGCGGGTGCCGAGTTCGGCGAGCGAGGCGACGACGTCGTCCTCGTGCTCGGCGGACGTCCACCACACCAGGTCGTAGTCGCCCATGAAGCGGTGTACGTACTCCAGCGCGACCTGGGTCTTGCCCACGCCGCCGAGCCCGAACAGGACCTGGGGCTGCGAGGGGCCGGTGGACACACCGCCGCCGAGCCGGTCGCGGATCCGCTCCAGGATGACGTTGCGCCCGGTGAACGTGTTGTTGCGGGTCGGCGCGCTCAGGAACGCCGGCACGTTGCCGGGGAAGCGCGCCGCGTGCGGGCCGCCCTCCGGCGCCTGCCCGGGCAGCCCCAGGGTGCGCAGCAGCGCGGCGGCGCACCCGGCCTCGTCGAACCGGTGCAGGTCCACGGGACTGTGGTCGCCGTACGTGTCGGGCAGCCGTACCTCCTCGACCCGCAGCGGAACCGTGGAACCGGGCGGGGAGTCCGGGCCGCCGTCGGTGAGGGTGCGCCAGACGGCGTCGGCGTACCGGGACTTCTGGAACGCGGTGGACAGCAGGACCAGGGTGCGGGTGGCCGCGTCGGTGCGCTCGACGGGCCCGCCGGAGATGTCGTGCGGCACGACGTTGCAGCCGACCCGCTTGAGCAGCGACTCGACCCAGTCGGCCCACATCCGGTTCTCCGCCGTGTACGCCACGACCACATCGGCCGCGCTGGTCAGCGGGCGCCGCCTGAGGTAGGCGTCGCGGCAGCGCAGCCGCACCGGCTCGGGGATCGGCGGCAGCGAGGTGATCTCCCCGTCGGAGATGACCTGGGTGAGCCGCTCGAATGCGGACAGCAGCGACTTGGGGTCGCCCTTCGCGTCACCGAAGGTGGCGAGGGTCTCCTCGTACGCGTAGTACGGGCGGTACGGGATCTCGACGCTGCCCCAGTAGGCCGTCTGCTCGTCCGGGCCCAGTTTCTCGCCCTTGAGCCCCCTGGGCAGCCCCTGGAACCGCAGCCGCGCCAGGGCCCGGCCGGCGTCGACCTTGTCCTTCTCGCCCTCGTCGATGCGCATCGGCACGGGCAGTACCCGGATCGGGTGGGCGAGGGAGCTGCCCTCGACACTGCGGGCCACCGCGGCGCCGCCGTCCAGGGACTGGTCGCTCAGGGTGAAGCAGTCCACGAGGACGTCGGGCATCTCCATGGTGCAGATGTCCGCGTTGTCGGACAGTCCGGTACGGCTGTCGATCAGGACGTAGTCGTACGACCTTTTCATGTTGGCGCGCAGCGCCTTGAGGAAGTCGCCGCCGCCCAGCCGGTCGTAGAAGTTGTCCCACTCCAGGGAGGACACCGTCGCCGAGTAGGCGGGCTCCTGGCGGCCCGCGGACAGGAAGTCGAGCGAACCGCCGTCCAGGAAGCTCAGCCCGAGCCGCTCCGGGGTGAGGGAGATGGCGTGCTGCTCGACGTTCGCGTAGTCGTCCTGCCAGTCGTCGGTGCGCTGCGGTCCGGTGGTCGCCGCCCACGCGTAGTCGTGAATGATGTTGATGACCCCGGTGGTGGCCACCAGCGCGTTGGGCTCCAGGAACGGGTGGAAGAAACGGTGCAGGCCCGGCGCCTCCAGGTCCCAGTCGACGGCCAGGACCCGCTTGCCGTTCGCGGCGAGGATCCACGCCGTGTTGGCCAGGGCCATGGTGCGCCCGGTACCGCCCTTGTACGAGTAGAAGGTGATGATGCGTCCGTTCTGCACGGCCGTCATGCTTCTCCTCCGTTGTCGGGTCCCGCTTCCGGGTACGGCTGCTGGATGGGGCCCATCAGACGGGGCCTGGGGGTGCGCGGGCCCGGTGGCGGATGCGCCTCCGCGTGCTTGAGGAACTGCCGGGTCGTATGGGCCACGACGGCGGGGAGCACGTCGGTGAAGGCCTTGAGCGTGGGCACACCGGTCACGGCGATCCGGCAGTCGGCGCGCCGGCCACGGTCCAGGATCAGCGGGAGGGTGCGCTCCAGCTCCTCGGAGAGCTGCCGTCCCTCCGAGCTGTGACACTGCAGGTCGAGGCGGTTCCACGGGACGATCGCACTCACCCAGGGCCGGGCATGGGAGTCGAAGATCTTGAGCCGCCGACGCCGCTCCTCGTCCGCCAGCGCCCATCGGTCGACCAGCAGGATGCCCGGCCTGCCCACCGCCTTGTCGTCCTTGTCGCCGTTGTCGTCGGCATCGCCAAGGTAGTCCGGGGATCCGTCGAGGGGCAGCGCCGGCGGTTCCCCGGTGTCCTCGTCGTCGAAGGAGGAGATCGTGATCCGGTAGTCGAGGGAACGGATGAGTTCCTCGGCGAGCGCCGGCAGCGGACGGGTGGACTCGCCGTGGTACGGGTTCCAGTCCTGCGAGTCCTCCCCGTACGGCCGGATGTCGCGGTACTCGGGGACGCTGTCCCGGGTCGGCGCGGCCACGGTGAGGTGGATGTGCCGGGGGCCCGAGCCGCGCGGCTTGAACGCGCTGGGCGTGTTCTCGTAGTTGCGGGGTCTGCTCGGCGGCAGCGGCGACTCGTGGGCGACGCGCACGATCCGCTGCGCCAGCCCCAGCACGGTCTCCTCGTACTCGTCGTGCAGCCGGTTGAGTTTGATCAGGCCGTAGATCCCGTTGGCGGCGTAGCGGTCGCCGTAGGTCGCGTGGTCGAGGTGGATGTGCCGTACGGAGTCCGGGAGTTGGTCGTAGTCCACGCGTGTCCACAGGGCGGGGACGATGGCGGACGTGGAGCCGATGCCGGTGGCCTTGGCGTGCAACACCCGTTCGTGGAAGGCGAACCACTCGCGTCCGCACATCTCGCTGGTGAAGTAGCGGGGCGAGAACAGCGGTACGAACACCCGGCACTTGGCCAGGTTCTCGCTGAGCTTCTCCGGCCAGCCCTCGCCGGAACGCATTTCCCGGTCCATGAACCCGGCCTGGGAGCCGGCGGGCAGATCGGTGAGCGCCATGATGTGGTTGCACAGGTCCCGGTACAGCACGTGCACCCAGTGATCGGGGTCTCCGCCGCCCGTGCCCCACGGTGGTGTGTGGGCGTAGGAGAGGAAGAAATAGGGCTGGGTGTCCGGCACCCGTTCCCGACCCCGTTCAGGTATGTCCACACGCCCCCCTGCCCGCCGGTGCGCCCCGCAGCCGGGGCCACCTGACCGGAACCAACAATGTGCCCGACGGGAGGCTCGCCCGGGTTGCTTGTTTTACGTCATTCCGGTGCGATAACCGGCCATCTGATCGACTGCGTGGTCCACAACGGCACGCATCCCGAGGAGAACGACCCCTTTCCCGGCCCATTCCCGCTCCACCACCAGCTCACACGGCAGTCGCTTCCCCATCACCCCGAAGTCGCTGTCGTCCAGGGCGAGATCCTCGTACGAGATCCAGTTCCCGGTCCTGCCCACCACGCACCGGTACGTACGCCGGGGCGCGGGCGGTGTGGTCCGGTACTCCGCCAGATGGAACGCGCTGCACACCTCGAACCCGACGCGCAGCAGCAGGATCTGGGCATCCGCCGCGTACAGCGCGGCCAGCGGCGAGCGCTCCCCGAGATGGCAGTGCGGGTCGTGCCGGCCGAGCAACTCGGCGGCCCTCGGGCCGAGTCCGGCGAACGAGGTCTGCGGATGCGCGCTGCGTACGGCACCCGGAGTGGTCCGTACACATTCGGCCAGCGCGCCCATGGAGCGGCAGGGTGTGGTGTCCGGCTCGAAGGGCGGCATCGAGGCCCGGAACGCGGCCTTCTCCCGCTCGGTCAGCCTCTCGGTGGCGGTGTGGTACGCCCGTGAGGTGTCGGAGTTCTCGGCGGTGAAGGCGGGGACGATCAGTGTCCCTGCGGGGCCCAGGGTGGTGAGGAGGGTGTCCCGGACGAGGGAGGGGGTGAGGGTGGTGCCGTGGAGGGAGGCGTGGACCAGGAGGGGGGTGGTGGGGCGGATGGGTAACTCGGCGAGGACGTCCCGTAGTTGGGCGGCGGGGTTTTCTTCGCCCCCGCCGCCCTTACCCATTCCCATCCCCTGGGGGCTGCGCCCCCAGACCCCCCTGTCGCGCTGGACGCGCTCGTCCTCAAACGCCGGACGGGCTGGAATGCCCCGGCCGGTACTGAAGGGTGACGGTTGGTCAGGCATGCTGGGCCCACTCCGTCCACAGCTGCGCCGCCAACACCGCTCCCGTTTCCGTGAGTTCGCGTTCGGGGAGGGTGGTCAGCTCCACCAGGGCTCGTACGGCGGCCTCGTGGCGGGAGTTGCCGAGTTGCTCGAAGGCCTCGTCCAGGAGGCGGCCGGCCCGGTTGCCCAGGACGTTCAGGTCGCTCGTCTCCCGGAGAGAGGTGAACCTGGCCCGTCGGCCCAGCCCGGGCAGCTCGCGCACGAACTCCTCCGGTGTGAAGTCGACCGCCACACCCAGCGCCCCCGGCCTGTGTCCGCCGAGTCGCAGTCCGCTGCCCGGTGCGAGCGGGGTGACCGTGGTGACCTGGAACGCGTTGCGGTCCTCGGACCACCGGGGCAGCCGCGCGTTCAGGAGTCCGTACGCCTGTACCAGGCGCTCGGCGAACGACGCCGGGGTCGGCCCGGCGGCGAGGGAAGCGGAGAAACAGTCGCGGTAGGGGTCCGCGTCGTCGATCAGCAGGGGCGGCCGGCCGGGCGGTCGTACGGTCTCCAGCGGGCGCCACCGGGAGGCGTGCGCGGCGCCGGTGAGCTGCACCTGTTCGGAGCCCGAGCCGTCGAACACACAGAAGCCGTCCGCCGTCGTCTTGACCTCGATCCGGCCGGGCTCCGCCAGCGTGAACGTGCCCAGCGTCGGGAGATGGACGGCACGTTCGGGCTGGTCCCAGCCGAGCGTCACATCGGCGCCGGCCCGCACCGCCGCCGTGAAGGCCAGCGCCATGAAGCGGGGGAGGTCGGCGGCTTCGTGCCGGGACCGGAGCAGTGACGTACGGACGTACGGGTGGGCGAGAACGGCGTTGAGGTGCTCGGCGCTGCTGTCCCCGGAGTCCAGCTCCAGCAGGGCCCGCCAGGCGTCCTCCCAGTCCGGCTGGGGCGCCAGGTCGTCGTGTGTGACGCTCAGCAGGGTCCGGTCCAGCTCCAGCTGCGAGAAGCTCAGGGCGTCCGCACGGCAGACCGCCGGGGACAGTGCACGCGAGGTCACCCGCTCGGCGATCCCGTCCACCAGGGCGCGCAGGTCGGCGCAGAAGACGGACGGGTTGTCGAAACCGCGTTCGGCGCTGTAGCGGTGGGCGTACAGACCGCCGCCGCAGGAGTCGACGACCGGGCAGCGGCGGCAGGCCTCGCTGACACCGGCGAGTCCGCGCTGGCGGGCCAGCACCCCCTCGTGCCGGGCGAACTCCTCGAAGCCGTGCCGGAAGACGTCGTACCCGGTGGCCGCCGCTCCGTCGAAAGCCGTCTTGAGCGAGTCCGCCTGTTCGAAGCTGCCGTCCGTCTCGACCACCGCGAGGTCGGAGGGGGCGAGTCCCATCGCCTCGGTCAGGCTGGGGCCGCCGCGCAGGGTACTGAGCACGGACTCGAACGTCCGTACGGGGATCCTGCGCCCTTGCTCCTCCCAGAGGTCGAAAACCGTCAGCAGCCAGTCGGCGTACGGGGTCGGAGATCCGGAGGGGTTCGGCGGAGGGTGCTCCCAGGTGGAGTGCGGCAGCAAATAGTCGATACGGGGAGGATCGAGAGCCGTGAGCGTTTCGTGCACTGTGACGGGGTCGTTGGCGACATCCACGGTGCACAGCAGGCCGCCGAAGAGATGGCGGTATTCGGGGGTGCGCAGGAGCTCGATTCCGCGCAGTACCCGGTCGTAGCTGCTGCGGCCTCTGCGATCGAGTCGGTGCCGGTCGTTGGCCGCACGGTCCCCGTCGAGCGAGATACCCACCTTGACGCCGAATTCCGCGAAGACGTCCAGATGTCTGGTGCTCAGCTGGATTCCGTTGGTGTGGATCTGGAGGTCCAGCGAGGTGACCGGGGCGAGGGAGCGCGTGAGTTCCGCGCAGATTCTTCTGAGCCGGGCGGGGCCGCAGAGGAGGGGCTCGCCCCCGTGGAGGATGATCGCCACCGAGGGCAGCCTGTGGGCCTCGACGTAGGAGGCGAACCGGCGGGCGGTCTGGGTGAGAGCCTCGTCGGAGATGACCACCGGGCGGGCCCGCCAGCCCTGGTCGGCGTGCTCGTACACGTAGCAGTGGTCGCAGGCCAGGTCACACCTGCTGTGCACCTTGAGAACCAGCTGCTGGAGGGATGGGCTCGTCACCCCTCGCATCATGGCAAAGATCCGACCCCTCCGAAGGGCAACTTGGCTAAAAATTCAGCAAGTTGACGATCGAGGGGGCCCTGACGTGGGTGCATCCGGCGGGAGTCACCGCCGGATCCACCTGTCCGCGTGAACCTCGGACTCAGACCGCAGAGTTGAAGGTGGGGTGGGACGGACGCCGGTCAGGACTGTCCAGCAACCGCCCGATCGCGCCCGTGACCGCGGGCGAGTATCGGGGGATGCCCCCCAGCGGGGTCTGCCGCTGCGGCGTCGGCTGAGCGTCGGTGGTGGGCTCTGCCGGTGACTGAGAGAGGGTCATGGCCGGTTCGTGGCTCCTCGTGCTGTTCCTCGTCGACGGTGGGACCTGCCGACGACGAGAAAGGCTGGTTTTGACGCGGACGATACCGGAGGCCGACGGCGAGGGTGACATTGGCCGTTCGAGTTCATACTCTGATTCCCGAAGAGTGGACAATTGTGTGCGCAATGACCGCGGGGGTGAGTCAATTGCACGCCAGGACTCCGGGGCCCAGTGTCACGTTGAGTGAGAGTGATCTTCCACCGCTGTTCGTGGTGAGCGATCGGCGGGCGCTGAGCCGTCAGAGTGAGTCCTTCTACGCGGTACGCACGCAATTGACGCTGCTGCTGTCGGCGACGGCGATGGCCATGCTGGCGGAACGTTTCCACAGTCATATTCCAGCGGCGTTCTCCGCAGTGCTTTACGCCTGCACGATCGCAATCGGTCTGCACACCGCCCGCCGCCGCGCCCGCGCCCAGTGGCGGGCGCACCGCGACGTGGCCGAGCTGCTGAAGTCGCTGGCCTGGCAGTACATGGTGCACGGCGGGCCGTTCCACACCCGGGTCGCGGACCCCGACGGGCTGTTCGCGGAACGGCTGGAGGAGCGGCTGCGGGAACTCAGGCGGGTCGGCTGGGAGGACTCCCGCAACGGGATCCACGCCCGTGGGGTCGGGCAGATCACCCCGGTCATGCGGGCCGTGCGCGCCAAGCCCTTCGCGGCGCGCCGGGACTTCTATGTGCGCGAGCGATTACTGGAACAGTTCGTCTGGTACAAGAACCGGGCCGCGCAGTCGCACCGCTCCTCCGTACGCTGGTCCTCCATCACCGCCGCGCTGACGCTGCTCGCCCTGATGGCCGCCGTGCTCAGGGCCCTCGGCGTCATCGGCGGCTGGGATCTCACCGGGCTCCTCAGCGCCGGTGCGGCGGCCGGGGTGGCCTGGCAGGAGGTACGGCGGCACAGGCCGTTGAAGTACGCGCACTCCCTGATCGAACAGGACCTGGAGACACTGCGCGTCACGATGATCAGGACGGTGACGGAGTCGGGCTGGGCGGAGGCGGTCGCCGAAGCCGAGAGAATCGTTTCGCCGCAGCACACCGACTGGCTGGTGCGGTTCGGGGGCTGAGCAAGTTAAGTGAACGCTTAATCAGCCGTTGACACCGTTCACCAACAGGCGGTGAAGTGCCCCCGGACACCACGTCCGCACAACTGACACGGGGAAGTCAGGGGGGATGCGGTATGCAGGTTCCCGCTCCGTTCGAGTATCGGCGCGTCGGCAGTGTCCCGGAGGCCGTCGCTCTTCTGGACCGCCTGGGTGACACCGCCCGACTGGTGGCCGGCGGGCACAGCCTGCTGCCGATGATGAAGCTCCGGCTGGCCAACTTCGAGTACCTGATCGACATCAACGACCTGCACGGCGAGCTGGGTTACATCCGCGCCGAGCCCGGACTGATCCGCATCGGCGCGATGACCCGGCACCGCGAACTCCTGGAGTCCGACCAACTGGCCGCCGCCTTCCCGGTGTTCCGGGACGCCGAACGCGTCATCGCCGATCCCGTCGTCCGCAACCGCGGCACGCTCGGCGGCTCGCTCTGCCAGGCCGACCCCTCCGAGGACCTGTCCGCCGTGTGCACGACGCTCGACGCGAGCTGTGTGATCCAGGGTGTGGACGGTCAACGGGTCGTGCCCATGGGCGAGTTCCATCAAGGGCCGTACGAGACCGCCGTCGGTGACGCCGAGATGCTGACCGAGGTGCGCCTCCCGGTCCGGCCGAACGGGTCCAGCGCGTACGAGAAGGTCGAGCGCCGGGCCGGGGACTGGGCGGTGGTGTCGGCCGGAGCGGCCGTGTGGCTGGACGGGGACGGACTCATAGCCGACGCCCGGGTCGGACTCGCCGCCGTCGGCCCGAACACCGCCGGGATCGAGGGCATCGGCGACGCCCTGCGCGGCCGGCCGCCCGGCGAGGAACTGTACGCCCGGGCCGGGGACATCGCCGCCGAGGCCTGCTCGCCCGTCACCGACCGGCGGGGCAGCGCCGAGTACAAGCGGCACCTGGCACGGGAGTTGACCGTGCGCGTGCTGCGCAGGGCCGTGGCGCGGATCAGCGGACTCGACGGACTCGACGGACAGGGGGTGTGACGCGCATGCAGGTCACCATGACCGTCAACGGGGACGAGGTCACCCGGGAGATCGAGGGACGGCTGCTCCTCGTCCACTTCCTGCGCGACCATCTCGCCCTGACCGGTACCCACTGGGGCTGCGACACCAGCAACTGCGGTACGTGCGTGGTGTGGTTGGACGGCGAGCCCGTCAAGTCCTGCACCGTACTCGCCGCCATGGCGGGCGGGCACGCCGTGCGGACCGTCGAGGGACTGGCCGACGCCAACGGCCAACTCGACGCCGTGCAGCGGGGGTTCGTCGAGTGTCATGGGCTCCAGTGCGGGTTCTGCACGCCCGGCATGATGATGACCGCCCGTGCTCTCCTCGACCGCAACCCCGACCCCTCCGAGCCCGAGATCCGCGAGGCCATCTCCGGGCAGATCTGCCGCTGCACCGGGTACGCCACCATCGTCCGGTCCGTGCGGTGGGCCGCCGCGGAGGAGGCCGGGACCCGGACCGAGCAACCGACGGACGAGTCGGAGATCGAGTCGGAGATCGAGTTGGCTTCCGGCTCGGGGGGCGTCTCATGACCACCGTCGCCGGCCGTGGCTCCGCCGCGCACGACGGCCAGGGCAGTCAGGGCAGCCGCCCGACCGCCTTCGTCGACAACGACCAGAAACCCTGTGGGCACGGGCGGATGCTTCGCAAGGAGGACGCCCGCTTCGTGCGCGGCAAGGGGCGTTACGTCGACGACCTCCAGCTCCCCGGCATGCTGCATCTCGCCGTCCTGCGCTCCCCGTTCGCGCACGCCCGGATCGTGTCCGTCGACACCACCCTGGCCGAGGCGCACCCGAAGGTCCGGCTCGTCGTCACCGGCGCCGCGCTCGCCGCACAGGGACTGGCCTGGATGCCGACCCTCTCCGGCGACGTCCAGGCCGTCCTCGCCACCGACAAGGTCCGTTTCCAGGGGCAGGAGGTCGCCTTCGTCGTAGCCGAGGACCGCTACTCCGCCCGGGACGCCCTGGAGTTGATCGACGTCGAGTACGAGGCACTGGACCCGGTGATCGACGTACGCACCGCGCTCTCGCCCCAAGCCCCCGTCATCCGGGACGACTTGGAGGGCAAGCGGGACAACCACTGCTTCGACTGGGAGACCGGGGACGCCGCCGAGACCGAGGCCGCGTTCGCCCGCGCCGACGTCGTCGTCACCGAGGACATCGTGTACCCGCGGGTGCATCCGGCGCCCATGGAGACGTGCGGTGCCGTCGCCGACTACGACGCCGTGGACGGCAGGTTGACCCTCTGGTCCACCACCCAGGCCCCGCACGCCCACCGCACCCTCTACGCGATCGTCGCCGGACTGCCCGAGCACAAGATCCGGGTCGTCTCCCCGGACATCGGCGGCGGCTTCGGCAACAAGGTGCCGATCTACCCCGGTTACGTGTGCGCGATCGTCGGCTCGCTGCTCACCGGGAAACCCGTGAAGTGGATGGAGGACCGGTCGGAGAACCTCATCAGCACCGGCTTCGCCCGCGACTACGTCATGCGCGGCGAGATCGCCGCCACCCGCGACGGGAAGATCCTCGCCATCCGCACCAACGTCCTTGCCGACCATGGTGCGTTCAACGGCACGGCGGCGCCCGTGAAGTACCCGGCCGGCTTCTTCGGTGTCTTCACCGGCAGTTACGACATCGAGGCCGCCTACTGCAAGATGACTGCCGTCTACACCAACAAGGCCCCGGGCGGGGTGGCTTACGCCTGCTCGTTCCGCATCACCGAGGCGGTCTACCTCGTCGAGCGGATGGTGGACTGTCTGGCGTACGAACTGGGCGCCGATCCCGTCGAGTTGAGGATGCGGAACTTCATCCGGCCCGAACAGTTCCCCTACCGCAGCAAGACCGGCTGGGTGTACGACTCCGGGAACTACGCGCCCACCATGGAACTCGCCAAGCAGCTCGCCGGGTACGACCAACTCCGCGCCGAACAGGCCGAGAAGCGGGCCCGCGGTGAGGTCATGGGCATCGGGGTGGCGTTCTTCACGGAGGCGGTCGGCGCCGGGCCCCGCAAGGACATGGACATCCTCGGACTCGGCATGGCCGACGGCTGCGAGCTGCGCGTGCATCCGACCGGGAAGGCGGTCGTGCGACTGTCGGTGCAGACCCAGGGGCAGGGCCACGAGACGACGTTCGCGCAGATCGTCGCCGAGGAACTGGGCATCCCGCCGCAGGACATCGACGTCGTGCACGGCGACACCGACCAGACACCCTTCGGGCTCGGCACCTACGGCAGCCGGTCCACGCCCGTCTCCGGGGCCGCCGCCGCACTGGTCGCCCGCAAGGTCCGGGACAAGGCGCGGCTCATCGCCTCCTCGATGCTGGAGGTGTCGGTCGCCGACCTGGAATGGGAGAAGGGCTCCTTCCGGGTCGCAGGGGACCCCGAGGCCTCGGTCACCATCCAGGCCATCGCGATGCGCGCGCACGGCGCCGGCGACCTGCCCGACGGTGTCGAGGGCGGCCTGGAGGCGCAGATCTGCTACAACCCCGAGAACCTCACCTACCCGCACGGCGCCTACATCTGCGTCGTCGACATCGACCCGGGGACCGCCAAGGTGACGGTACGGCGGTTCGTGGCCGTCGACGACTGCGGGACCCGGATCAACCCGATGATCATCGAGGGGCAGGTGCACGGCGGGCTGACCGACGGGGTCGGGATGGCGCTGATGGAGATGATCTCCTTCGACGAGGACGGCAACTGCCTCAGCGGCTCGCTGATGGACTACCTCATCCCCACCTCCCTCGAAGTCCCCGACTGGGAAACGGGGTTCACCGTCACACCGTCCCCGCACCACCCCATCGGCGCCAAGGGCGTCGGCGAGTCCGCGACCGTCGGCTCACCGCCCGCCATCGTCAACGCGGTCGTCGACGCGCTGAAGCCGTACGGCATCCGGCACGCGGACATGCCGCTCACACCGTCACGGGTGTGGGAGGCGATGAACGGGCGCCCCGCGCCGCCTATCTGAGGGGTCGTCATGAAAACGGTGAGTGCTCGTGCGCGTGAACTGACCGAACGACGCGTGCCGTTCGTCCACGCCCGCGTGGTGCGCGCCCAGGCGCCCGCGTCCGCACGCCCCGGCGACGAGGCCATCGTGTACGGCGACGGCACGATCGACGGCTTCGTGGGCGGCGTGTGCGCGGAGGGCTCGGTGCGTACGGCGGCACTCGGCGCCCTGCACGGCGGTGGGCCGCTGCTGCTGCGGGTACTGCCCGAGGGCGAGCCCGAGTTCCCGCCCGCGCCCGGCGCTCACGTCGTCGTCAACCACTGCCTCTCGGGCGGTGCGTTGGAGATCTTCCTGGAGCCGGTGCTGCCGCCCCCGCTGATCGAGGTCGTGGGCGGGACCCCGGTCGCCGAGACGTTCATCGCCCTCGCCGACGTCCTCGGCTACGCCACCGCACGCTCCCTGCCGGAGGGCCCGCCCGCCGAACAGACGGTGGCGGTGGTCGTGGCCGGGCAGGGGAGAGGGGACGCCGAAGGCCTGCGGGCCGCTCTCGACGCCGACGTCCCGTACATCGCGCTGGTCGCCAGCAGACGCCGGAGCGCGGCTCTGATCGAGGAACTCGGCCTGGAGGAAGGGGAGTCGGCCCGGATCCACACCCCGGCCGGGCTGGACATCGGCGCGCGCACGGCGCCCGAGATCGCGCTGTCGATCCTGGCGGAGGTGGTGTCGGCCGTACGGCAGACAGCGCGGCCTCTGGCCGAACGCCCGCCGGAGACGGTCGCCGACCCGGTGTGCGGCGGCACGACCGCGACCGCATGCTCCGACTGACGGGTGGGCGCGATGTCCGAACCGCCCGCCCGGCCCGCGCCGCCCGCCCTGTTCAAGGACGCCGACGACGTACGCCAACGGCTGGACGACGTCGGGTACTTGGTGGACGAGGGCACGGCGACCGCCCTCTTCCTCGCCACCGTCCTCGGCCGGCCGCTGCTGCTGGAGGGCGAGCCGGGCGTGGGCAAGACCAGCGCCGCGAAGGCACTCGCTGAGGCCCTGGACACCCCGCTGATCCGGTTGCAGTGCTACGAGGGACTGACAGCCGGGGAGGCGCTGTACGAGTGGAACTACCAGCGCCAACTGCTCGCCGTCCGGCTCACCGAGGCACATGGGCATCAGGGACAGCAGGGGTATGACGGCCAACAGCGGCTGAGGGAAACCGACTTGTTCACCGAGGAGTTCCTGCTCGACCGGCCCCTGCTGCGGGCGGTGCGCCACCAGGGTCCGCTGCCGCCGGTTCTCCTCATCGACGAGATCGACCGCGCCGACGACGAGTTCGAGGCGCTGCTCTTCGAGTTCCTCGGCGAATCGGCCATCACCGTCCCGGAGTTGGGCACCTTCACCGCCGTACGGCCGCCCGTCGCGATCCTCACCTCCAACCGCAGCCGCGAACTCCACGACGCGCTGCGCCGCCGCTGCCTCTACCACTGGATCGACTTCCCGGCGCCCGAGCGCACGGCGGAGATCCTGCGCCGCTCGGTACCGGCGGCGAACGAGCCGCTGATCGCGTCGGCGACGGAGTTCGTCGGACGGGTGCGCGGCCTTGACCTGGACAAGGCGCCGGGCATGGCGGAGGCCATCGACTGGGTGTCGGCGCTGGCCGTGCTGAGGGTGGCGCGGCTGGCACGCGGGGACATCGTCGCCACGCTCAGCGCCGTCGCCAAGAGCCCCGACGACCGTGTCGCCGTCACCGAGGCTCTCGAAGAGCTCGGCTATCCCGGTCCCGGACAAGCGAGGAGACCATGAAGCCATGAAGATCGACAACGAGTTCGAGGTCGGCGTGCCCGTCGAGCGGGCGTGGCAGGCGCTCACGGATCTGGCGGGACTCGCCCCGTGCATGCCGGGCGCCCAGCTCACGGGGGTGGAGGGCGAGGTCTACCAGGGCCGGGTGAAGGTGAAGGTCGGGCCGGTGATCAGCCAGTTCGCGGGCACGGCACGCTTCGTGGAGAAGGACGAGGCTGCACATCACGCGGTGATCAGCGCGGTGGGCAAGGACACGCGCGGGGCGGGCAACGCGTCGGCGACGATCGACGCCCGGCTGCGGGCGGAGGGCGCGGGGACGGTCGTGACGGTGAGCACCGACCTCAACATCAGTGGAAAACTTGCCCAGTTCGGCAGCGGGATGATCAAGGAGATCTCGGAGAAACTGTTCACCCAGTTCATCGAGAACGTGGAGGCGCAGCTCCTGACGCCGGACGCGGGCGAGGACGCGGGCGAGGGCGAGAGCGAGAGCGAGGACGCGGCGGATGCAGAGGCGGAGGTTCCTGTCGCGGCGCCGGAGCAGTTGGACCTGATGCGGTTGGCCGGAGGGTCCGTCTACAAGCGGTTGATCCCGGTGGCCGTCGTCGCAGTCGTCGTGGCCGTGGTGATCTTTCTTCTGGTCCGGTGACACCAACCGGGCCTGTACTGCCCGCAGTTGACCGGGCGGCGTTCGCCGTCGCACTCGCCACCCGGCTGCGGGAGCGGGGCGTACCCGTGGGCCTCACCGCCACGCAGGACTTCGTACAGGCGCTGGCCGCCGTTCCGTCGGCCTCGCGGACGGCGCTGTACTGGACGGCCCGGGTCACCCTCGTCCGCGAGTACGGCCAACTGGCGGCATTCGAGGAGGTGTTCGCCGGTGTCTTCGGCGAGGCGGTGCTTGTGCTTGCCATGGACCCGCACGCGCGCCGGAACGGACGTACACCGGTGGGTGAGAAGGGCCTCTCGTCGTCGGCCAACTCCTCCGCCGCTACTGGCGATTCGGGCCTGCCCTGGATCACCCTCCCGCCCACCGTCACCGGGGCCGACCAGCGGGACGACCGCGCCCTGGCCGCCGTACCGGAGCGGCTGCCCAGTGAACTGGCCGGTTCGGTGGACACGCCGTTCGAGCAACTGGCCCCGAGGGACGCGGAGTTGCTCGGGCGGTGGCTGGAGAGGACGCTGGGGGAGTGGCCCAGGCGGCGGTCGCGGCGGTACGCGGTACGGGCCGGCGGGCCGCGCGTGGCGATCCGGGAGACCGTGGCGCGGGCCCGCCGGACGGGCTGGGAGCCGGTGCGGCTGGTGCGGACGGGGCCGGTGGAACGGCCCCGCCGGGTCGTCGTGCTGTGTGACGTCAGCCGATCGATGCAGCCGCAGGCGGTCGCGTATCTGCATCTGATGCGGGCACTCGCGCTGACGACGGACGCCGAGGTGTTCGCGTTCGCGACGACACTGACCCGGCTCACCACGGTCCTCGGACGCCGCTCGGCCGAGGCGGCGGTCGACGAGGCCACCGAGCGGGTCGGCGACCGTTTCGGCGGCACCCGGATCGCGCACTGCCTCGCCACCCTGCTCGCCTCGCACCACGGCGGCACTCTGCGCGGAGCCGTCGTCCTCATCTGCTCGGACGGCTGGGACGGGGACCCGCCCGCCCGGCTCGCGACGGCCATGGCCAGGCTGCGCCGCCGCGCCCACACGGTCATCTGGCTGAACCCGAGGGCCGCCGCCCCCGGCTTCGAACCCCGCACGACGACGATGTCCACCGCGCTGCCGTACGTCGACCTGCTGCTCCCGGCGGACAGTTTCGGGGCGCTGCTGAGGGTGCCGGGCGAGGTGGCGCGCCTCGGGACCGCGAACTCCCGCTGATCGCTTGGCACTCGCCCGGTGCTCACCCGGTACTCACTCAGCACTCACCGGCTCTCACTCGGGAAGCACAAAGTTCCCACAAAGTTCCGTGGACGCGGCAACCCCCACAGCACCGGTGGCGACAGACGGGCGTCGGAAACGAACAGCGCGAACTCCCGAACGAGAGTGACGACGTGGGCAAGAGAGCAGTGGGGCGCGGACCGCGCCGCAAGAGAACGAGCCGCCGCAGGGGCGTACTGATCGGCGCGCTGGTCGCGGTCCTGGGCGGTGGCGCGGTCGCCGGCGGGATGCTGATGACAGCGTCCGCGGCCGGCCCGGGTTCCGGAACGTACCGCCTGGTGAACGCCGCCGACAGCACCTGCCTGACGGGGGCGACGGCGGCCACTGCGAGCGGTGCGCAGCTGGGCACGGCCACGTGCGACGACTCGGCCGCCGGGCAGACCTGGCAACTGACCGACAGCGGCGGCGGGTTCACGATCAAGGCTGTGGTCGGCGCACTGTGCGCCGGGGTCAAGGGCGCGTCGGCCTCCGCGGGCAAGGCGGTGCAGCAGCAGACCTGCGACGGCGGCTCGTCGCAGGTGTGGAAGCTGACGGCGGTGGACGACGCGTACCACCTGGTCAACGCCAAGAGCTCCAAGTGCCTCAACATCAAGGGCGGGTTGGCGCAGCAGAACTCCTGCGACAAGGCGAGCAGCAAGAGTTGGACGCTGGTGGCGGAGGACAGCGGTTCGTCGCCGACGAAGTCACCGTCGGCCTCGGCATCGGCTTCGGCGACCAAGTCGGCGTCGCCCTCTCCGTCGGTCTCGGCGTCGGCCTCCAAGTCCGCGTCCCCATCTGCCGCCACCTCCGCCTCCGCCTCGGCGAGCAAGTCCGCGAGTGCCTCCACCACCCCGGCCTCCGGAACGGACTCCGCCGGCGGCACGACCCTGGGCGCGTGGCCCACGGTCGCCGGCGTGCAGGCGGTCACCGCGAGCATCGAGGTCTCGGGTACGTACGACGGCGGCCTCAAGCGCTTCTACGGCTCCGGTGACCTCGGCAGTGCCGACCAGGACGAGAACCAGGGCCCGATCTTCGAACTCGCCGACGGCGCGGTCCTGAAGAACGTGGTCCTGGGCGCCCCGGCCGCCGACGGCGTTCACTGCCTGGGCAGTTGCACGCTCCAGAACGTGTGGTGGGAGGACGTCGGCGAGGACGCGGCCACGTTCAAGAGCAAGTCGGCCTCGGCCACGTACCTCGTCTCCGGCGGCGGCGCGCGGAACGCGGACGACAAGGTCTTCCAGTTCAACGGCGCCGGCACGCTCACCGTCCAGAACTTCCAGGTCGCCGACTTCGGCAAGCTGGTCCGTGCGTGCGGCAACTGCAAGACGCAGTACGAGCGCCACATCGTGGTGAAGAACGTCCAGGCGACCAGCCCCGGCAAGGTCCTGGTCGGGATCAACGCCAACTACGGGGACACGGCCACGATTTCGGGGGTCACGGTCGTCGGCGACAGCAGCAGGAAGATCGTCATCTGCGAGCGCTTCCAGGGCAACTCCACCGGCGCCGAACCACCGTCCCTCGGCACCGGCCCGGACGGCACACACTGCCGCTACAGCAACTCGGACATCACGTACAAGTGATCCACCGGTGATCCGGCCCTGCCTGCGCGCCCCGGACGAGGGCGCGCGACGAGGGTGCTCAGCGCACGGGGTCTGAGCACCCCTCGGCCCTCACCGCCAGGCCGCGGCGGTGGGGGCCGATGTTCCTGGGCTGCCTCGGAAACGCCGGGCGCGTGAGCGCGCCCCTTAGGGGCGCGGGGCTGTGTCGATGTGCGGCTCCGCCGCGTGGGCGCGACCAGCCCCCACCGACCCGCAGCGAACGAACCACGTGCGCAGCGGTTCGCTCAACTCCACAGAGTCACGTGAATGGCGGGCCGAAACCGCCCCGCAGTGACCCCCGTGCCCCGCAGCATCGCCTGGAGGGCACGGGGCGTGGTGACGAAGCGCCGGAGCTCTGCGGCCGTCGGCGGCTCCTCGCGGTCGGCGAGAGCGAGGACGTTCCAGGAACCGCGGGCCGGGAGGGCCGGCGCGTCGAGCCGGCAGAGCCCGCCACCGGCGATGTCCTTCGCGACCGCGAACGCCACTGCGAGGGCGACACCCTTCCCGCGCTTGGCCTCCTCCACCGCGGCGGCATGGCTCTGGAAGATGCGCTGGTTGTGCTCGGGAACGCCCAGGCAGTGCAGTACGGACGGCACCATGCCGACCCGGCCGACGGCGGACGGCCCCAACAGCCAGGTCTGCTCGCGGAGTTCGCGTACCCCGGCACCACCGGCGGCCCCTGTGGCGAGCGGGTGGTCGGGACCCACGACGGCGATCAGCTGATAGTTGAGGAAGGGAGTGCAGTTCATACTCATCGCCGCGTGCCTGGTCTCGGCGGCGGCGGCGTCGACGACGGTGGCAGCGGCGGGAGGCGGCCCGATGGCCACGTCCACAGCCCGGTTCACCAGCAACGCCCCGAACCGCTGCGGACTGTGCACGCTCAGCTCGACGTCCAGATCGTCGGCGCGCCCCGCGAACAGTTCGATGAGACCGGGCGCGGCATGCTCCGCGAACAGACTCGACGCGGCCACCCGTAACAGCCGTCGGCCGGAACCGGCCTGCCGGACTTCGAGGACCGTACGGTCCTGGAGCCCGAGCAGCTCCGCCGCCCGGCTGGCGAGCCGCAGCCCGCCCGGGGTGAACGCGAGCCCCTGGGCGGTCCGGGTGAAGAGCTTGTCGCCGAGTTCCCTGCGCAGATGCGCGACGTGCGTCGACACGGCGGCCTCGGTGACGGCGAGATCGGCCGCGGCGGCCTTCACGGAGCCGAGCCGGACGGTCGCGGAGAAGGCCCGCAGCTGTGCCGGGGTCAACAGAACCTCCCCCGCTCACCACGGGTGTCCATTCACCGGTGACCTGCACCACAAATTAGCGCACCAGTTCGCCAAGGGCCATGGATCGGACCGGAGGTCCCGAGGCCGAGGATCGTGACCGCCCAGGCCGGAAGCCGTGCCCCCGCGGCCGGAAGCCGTGACCGCCCCAGGCCGGAGACCGTGACCGCCCGAGACCGGAAGCCGTGACCGCCCCAGGCCGGATACCACGACCGCCCCGAGGTCAGGAGCGCAGCATCCCCGGCCGCCACAGCACCGTCACCGCAACCCCCGTGCGCCGCGCGTACGCCACCACGTCCCCCGTACCGCCGAGCCCCCGCGCGGGCAGCCCGTCCCACACCGCGACCAGCCGGTCGACGTGGTCGACGATCCAGCGGCCCGCCGCGAAATAGGCCTCCTCGTGCGTCGCCTCGACGGGCAGATTCACGCGGGTACGGCAGGAGTTGAGGAGGCGGCGGTACGAGGCCCGGGTGTCGGCGTCGCCGAGGTGGGCCTCGTAGTCCATACCGGGAATCACGGCCGTGAGCGGGATACCGCGCTCCAGGGCGATGTCGGCGAACAGCTGATCGGCCCCGGCGGCGAGGCTGCTCAGCGCCTCCAACTCCTCGTCGCCCTGGAGGAGTCGGCGGATGCCCGTGCGCACGGACGGCAGGACGGCGGCGGGGATCGAGCGATGCCCGGTCACGCCGATGCGGGTGCGGACACGCGCCACGACACGCGTACCCCTGCCGGTGGTCCTGCCGGGATCCCTGCCGGTATCCATTCCCGTGTCGATGCACGTGCCGAGGCGAGTGCTGACGAGCGTGCCGTTACGCGTGTCAATGTCCGTCACCGACTGCCCCTCCGCCGTCTACGTTCCGTCACCTCACTCCAGAGTGCCGTCTCCCAGCGGGGCCTGCCAGAGCGCCGTCGTACCCGCGCCTGCGCCCGTTGTGCCGTCGCCGCTGTCGCCATCGTCGTAGACCGTCAGCCGTACGCCGTCCCGACCGTCCGGCAGGACCGCCGGCGCGTCGACCGTGATCGCGACGCGCGTGACACCGGGACGGCGTACGGCGGTGGCGAGGGCACGGCGCAGGGCGGTGAGGAGCTGGGCGGCGACCGGGGGCGGGACGCGGTGCTCGACGGGCCCTGTGAAGTGGACGGAAGGCCGGCGGCCGAGCACCGCCGCCGCACCGGCCGCCTCCCGAAGTACCTTGCCGCGCAGGGTGGTTGGCGCGTCGGCCGGGGGCTGCTGGAGGGCGAAGATGGTCGTACGGACCTCCTGGACCGTGGCCTGGAGTTCGTCGACCGCCCGCCCGAGAATCTCACGCACCTTGTCGTCGCCCACCGCCCGGCGCTGTGTGGACTCCAGCATCATGCCGGTGGCGAACAGCCGTTGGACGACGAGATCGTGCAGGTCACGGGCGATCCGGTCGCGGTCCTCGTACACCGCGAGGCGGGCGCGCCGGCGCCGGGCGTCGGCGAGGACGAGCGCGAGGGCGGCCTGCGAGGCGAACTGCGTCGCGAGAAGCTTTTCCGTGTCGGTGTACGGGCGGTCACCGCGCCGGCGCGGCAGCGCGAGCGTGCCGATCAGCCGCCCCTCGGCCTGCAACGGCAGCAGCATGCTCGGCCCGAACCGGTGCCGTACCGGGGTCGTCATCCGCGGGTCGGTCGCCGAGTCGTCGACGAACACCGGTTCCCCGCCCAGCAGTTGGACGAGGACAGGACTCCCGGGCGCGACGACGGTCCCGACGATGTCACCATCACGACCACCATCACCGTCACGACCGCCATCACCAACACCATCACCGGGATCGTCGAGCGTGGCGGCGGTCACGATCTCCATGCCGCCCTCGGCCGTCGGCTGGAGGATGACACCGGCGGCGGCGTCGGCGAGAAGCCGGGCGCGGTCCGCGACGGTCAGCAGTGCGTCGTCGTCGGCCCCACCGGTGAGCAGCGCGGTGGTGACGGCGGCGGCACCCTCGATCCAGCGCTCGCGCTGCCGGGCGGTCTCGTACAGCCGGGCGTTGCCGATCGCGATACCGGCCTGCGTGGCCAGGACGCTCAGCAACTGCCGGTCGTTGTCGGTGAATTGAGTCCCGTCGAGCTTCTCGGCGAGGTACAGCCGCCCGAACTCCCCGCCCTCCACCAGGATCGGTACGTCGATGACGGCGATGCCCGCCCGTTCGGCGCGCCCCAGATCGGCCTTGCGGAGCTCCACGAGACCGTCGGACCCGGGGTCGGCCATCCCGAGCCCCGCGTACCGGGCACCGGTCAACTCGGCGGCGCCGTCCACGATGTGCTGGAGCGTGGTGCGCAGTTCGAGATCGGTACCGATGCCGAGCACGGCTTCGAGACGGGGCGGGAGGGGAGGAGAGGGAGGGGAAGAGGGAGCGGGAGGAGGAGACGCGTCGCCTGGCATACGGATCGAAAGCCGGAGGGGCTACCGGCTGCTCAGGTGGCCAGCGGATCCAGCACCAGCGGCTCGATCTTGCCCTCCAGCATGTACCCGAGGCCCTGCACCGCGCACACGTCCGGCCGTTCCGCGATGTGCACCGGCATACCCGTGGCGTGCCGCAGCATCTGGTCGAGGCCGGGGAGCAGCGCGCTGCCGCCGACCATCATGATCCCGCGGTCGGCGAGGTCGGCCACCAGGTCGGGCGGGCAGTCCCGCAGCACCTTGCCGATCCCGTCGAGTACGGCGGTCAGCGGGGTCTGGATGGCGTTGCGCACGGCGGCGGTGTCGACCTGGACGGAACGGGCGAGGCCGGTGGCGACGTCCCGTCCGTGGATCTCGGTGGACTCCGGGCCGTGCGGGGTGAGCCCGTTGCCGGAGAGGGCGAGCTGCAGCGGACGTACCGACTGACTGGGCAGCATCAGCTCGTGCTGATGCCGGAGATGCTGCACGATCGCGTGGTCGACGGCCTCACCGCCGACCGGGATCCGCTCGGCGGTCACGATCGAGCCGAGGGAGAGCACGGCGAGCTGGGTGGCGGCGGCCCCGCACACCATGACCATGGTCGCCTCGGGCTGCTCGACGGGCAGTCCGCATCCCACGCCGGCGGCGATGAGCGTGTCGACGAGTTCGACGCGCCGGGCGCCGAGCCCGACGAGCGTCTCGATGGTCGCGCGCTGTGCGAGGGGGTCGGCGTCGTGCGGGTAGCAGGCGGCGGCCCGCAGGAACGGCTTGCGGCGCAGCGTACGCCGTACCTTGTCGCCGATCAGGTGCCGCAGCATGCGCTGCGCCATCTCGATGTCGACGACGGTCCCACCGGACACGGGCCGAACGACCCGGATGTAGTCGGGCGTACGGCCCGTCATCTTCTCGGCGAACTCGCCGACCGCGATCAGCGCGCCGGTTCTGGTGTTCACGGCGGCGACGGACGGCTGGTCGACGACGAGCCCGGCACCCTTGACGTAGACGCGGGTCCGCGCGGCTCCGAGGTCGACGGCGAAATGGCAGCGGCGCATCTGTTCCAGACTGACGGTCATGGCAGATCCTCCCGAGAGCGCAGACCGTACGGGCCCGCCGGTCGACGGGCCTCCACTGGCATCGTGCGGGTGGCGGGGGAGGGGGCGCCTGTTGTAGGGGGCCGGGTGGGGTGCCGCCGTACGGGTAATTTATCCCTTATGTCCCAATCGGGACCAAGGTCCCGAGTTCCCGGTTTCCGGGTTCCCGAGTTCCACGATGCCCCGCACCACCCCCAGCTCCACCAGATCCTGCGGCCGGATCCGGAGCTGGTCCGCCGTAGCCTCCACCTCGCCCTCGGGGCGCTTGAGGATGGCCGCCGCCAGCTCGGGTGCGATGACGGAGAAGTAGCTGTCCGGTGTGGCCCAGGTGTTGCCGGGGGCGGCGAGGGCCAGGGCGCCGCCCGAGCCGCCCTCGCCGATCAGCAGCGTGGTGACCGGCGTACGGGCGGCGGCGACCGCGCCGAACAGGTCCGCGATCGCGGCGCCCGCGCCCTCGCGCTCCGCGTCCGCGTCGTTGGCGGCGCCCGGGGTGTCCACCAGGGTCAGCACCGGGATGCCGAGCCGGTCCGCGAGGCGGATCAGCCGGGCGGCGGTGCGATAGCCGGCGGGTCGGGTGGCCGTGCCGAGCTGGGCGGCGTACGCGACGGTCCGCCCGTCCGCCGCCAGCTCGCCGAACCCGCACGCCATACCGGCGTCGGTGCCACCGCAGCGGTCGCCGCTGATCGCCGTGCGCCGGGTGAAGTAGGCGTCCAAGTAGGCCTCGGCGCGCGGGCGTTGAGGGGACCGGGCGCGCTGGACGGCGTCCCAGCCGGTGGCGGGGAGGGACTCGGTGGCGAGGGACGGCGGTGGCGGGGCGGCCTCCGTCGACCTGTCACCGACGCTCAGCAGCCAGAGCCAGCGGGCCAGCGTCTCCCGGAGCGCCTCCGGACGTACGACCGCGTCGGCCGCGCCCGCCGCCACCTGGGCCTCGGCCGTGTACGCCGCCGGGTCCGCGTCGGCCGGCCGGACCCGGGAGCCCGCGAAGCCCACCTGGGCGCCGGGCAGGGCGAGGACGACGTCGGCGCCCGCGCCCAGGGTCGCCCAGCCGCCGCCGGTCGTCGGGTCCCGGAGGACCGCGATCTGCGGCAGGCCCGCCTCCCGCGTGAGCGCCGACTGCCGGGCCACGCGCTGGAGTTGGGTCAGCGCGAGCATGCCCTCCTGCATCCGGCTGCCGCCCGTCGCGACGAGCGGCACGACGGGCAGACGGTGGGTGCGCGCGTGCTCGTACGCCAACTCCAGCCGGTCTCCGGTGCGTTCACCGAGCGAGCCGCCGAGGAAGCCGAACTCGAAGACGATCAGCACGGCCGGGGTACCGCCGATGCGCGCGGTACCGCAGACGACGGACTCCTCCTCGCCGGTGCGGGCGGCGGCGCGGGCGCGCGAGGCGTCGTAACCCTGCCAGGAGAGGGGGCCGTCGGCCTTGAACTCCACGATCGGGTACGGGAGTTCGGTGAACGTGGAGCTGTCGGAGACGAGGGTGATGATCTCGCGGGCGGAACGACGCGCAGGTACAGCGTGAGGCGTGGGGTCGGTCATGGGGTCAGCCACTGGGCAGGGCCCGCTTCATGATCTTCCCCATGTCGTTGCGCGGGAGGGCGTCCAGGTAGCGCACGACCCGGGGCCGTTTGTGCGGGGCGAGACGACCGGCGACATGGTTCGCCAACTCGTCGGCGTCCGGCGGGGATTGGGGATCGGCGGGCACGATCCAGGCGACGATCCGCTCGCCCAGGTCGGCGTCGGGCTCCCCGGTCACGGCAGCCTCACGCACGCCCGCGTGTTCAAGGAGCGCGTTCTCGATCTCGCCCGCGCCGATCTTGTAACCGCCGCTCTTGATCAGGTCGGTGGCCTTCCGGCCGACGATACGGACGTAGCCGTCGGGATCGCGCACCGCCATGTCACCGGTGCGGAACCAGCCGTCGGCGGTGAAGGCGGCGGCGGTGGCGTCGGGCCGGTTCAGGTACTCGGTGAACAGGTTCGGCCCGCGCACCTGGATCTCGCCCACGGTCTCGCCGTCGTACGCCGTGATGGGCGCGCCGTCCTCCTCGACGAGCCGCAGCTCGACGCCAGGCAGCGGTACGCCGACCGTGCCCGCCCGGGGCTCGCCGTCCGCGCGGACGCTCGGCCGGGGGTCCGGGGGTGTCCACCGGGACGAGCACAGCATGAGGGTCTCCGTCATGCCGTACCGCTCCACGACCCGCCGCCCGGTCGCGGCCGTGATCCGCTCGTGGTCGTGCACGGGCAGCGCGGCCGACCCGGAGACGAGCAGACGGGCCCGGCCGAGGGCCCCGGCGAGTTCAGGGTCGCCGGGGAGCGCCTCCGCGATCCGGTGGTACATCGTCGGTACGCCGAACAGCATCGTCGCCCCGTCGTTCAGCTCCCGGGTCACGCCCTCCGTCCCGAACCGCCCGAGGTGCCGTACCGAGCCGCCGCGCCGCAGCGGGCCCAGGATGCCGAGAACCAGACCGTGCACATGAAAGAGCGGAAGCCCGTGCACCAGCACGTCCTCGGAGGTCCACTGCCAGGCGTCGGCGAGCGCGTCCAGGGTGGTGGCGATGGCCCGGCGCGGGATGACGGCACCCTTGGGCGGGCCGGTGGTGCCGGAGGTGTAGACGATCAGGGCGGGGGTTTCGGGGGCGGGCTCGGGGGATGCGCTCGTGGCGGGGGCCGCTGTGGGGCGTACGTCGATGTCGACCCGCTCCAACGCGCCGAAGGCGTCGGGGAGTTGGTCACCGGGTGAGGCCAGTACGAGCGTGGGCGAGCTGTCCTTCAGGATGTGCCCCAGCTCGCTCTCGCCCGACTTCGGGTTGAGCGGTACAGCCGGGACCCCGGCCAGCAGCGCGGCCACGACGCCGACGGCCGTCTCCAGCGTGGGCGTCGCCCAGACGGCGACCCGGCCGGCGCCCGCCCCGGTGATCCGGTCGGCGAGTGCGCCGGCCGAGGCGGCGAGTTCGGCGTACGTCAGCGAGCGCTCGCCGAAGCGCAGGGCGGGCCGGTCGGCCGGGGCACCGGTCAGGCCGGGAAAGAGAGAGGACACGCGTCGTACTCCTTCGGTCGTCAGTCGTCACTCGGCACACCAAGTCGTACAGGTGTGCCGTGGCGCCTGTCATCCCCAGCCGGGCACCACCAGCACCAGCCACACCACCGCGGGGACCACGGCCACCACGATCCCCCCGTACATCATCAGCTGCCGGAAGAAACGCTCGCGGTCGACATCCGCCGCCGAGGCCAGCACCAGCGCCCCGTTCGTCGAGAACGGACTGACGTCCACCACCGTCGCCGACACCGCGAGCGCCGCCACCATCCCGACCGCCCCGATCTCCCCCTGCGCCAGGAACGGCACCGCCAGCGGAATCAGCGCCCCCATGATGCCGACGGAGGACGCGAACGCCGAGATCACCGCGCCGATGTAGCAGAGGAGTACGGCGGCCAGCAGCGGTACGCCGATGTCGCCGACGCCCTCGCCGGCCCACGTGATGGTGCCCATCTCGTCCAGCACCCCGACGTAGGTGAGGACACCGCAGATCACCAGCACGGTCGTCCAGGCGATCTGACCGACGGCCTTGCGACTGTCCTCGGGCCAGATCGCGGCGAGCAGGACGGCAAGCGTGATGGAGGTGAGCCCGGCGTCGAGATCGAAGGCGAGCACGGCGACGACGAGAAGGACGAGGGAGGCGAGGGTGGCGATACGGGCGGGGGTGAGACGGAGGGCTTCTTCCGTACGGACGGCGACTCCGCCCCCATCACCGGCCTCGTCAGTGTCCTCACCGCTCTTGTTGTCGCCGACGTCCCCGTTCCCACCGTCCTCCCCGCCCCCTCCACGGCTCAGTTTCAGCCCCCCGAACAGCACGAACACCACTGCCGCGATCGCGAGGTTGACGAAGAGGGAGGCGAGGAAGAGGGCGATCTCGTTGCCGGGAAGCTTCTCCTTCTCGACGATGCCGTTGACGATCGACCCGTAGATACTGATGGGCGAGAAGCCGCCGCCCTGGGCGCCGTGCACCACCATCGCGCCCATCAGCAAGGGGCTGATGCCGTAGCGCGCGGCGAAACTGAGCGCGATCGGCGCGACGATGGCGACGGCCGCCGGACTGACCGCGCCGATCGCGGTGAGCGCCCCCGTCAGCACGAACATCACCCACGGAATGAGCACGACCCGCCCGCGCACCAGCCGGACCGAGGCGTGCACCAGCCAGTCGGTGGTGCCGTTGGCCCGGGCGATCGCGAACAGATAGGTCACCCCGACCAGCACGACGAAGAGGGAACCGGGAAACCCGGCGAAGATCGTGTCGGTGTCGAGGTCGGCCACGAGTTCGCCGACCCCGAAGGCCGCGGCGAACGCGAGCGCGCCCATGTTGATGGAACGGGTCGTGGCGATCACGAACACCACGACAAGCACGAGGATCGAAATCAGTTCGGCGGACATACGGGCTCCCGTCGTTGGGTCCCTTGCTGGCCATGACCAACGGCCAATGACCAATGACCGATCCGGGTGAGTCTCCCAACAACTCCCGTTGTCCGAAACACCTGTTGACGCTGTAGGTCACATAGGCCGCACCACATCGGCCACTACGCAACTCACGTTGTCCGGACCCCCGTTGGCGTTGGCAGCCTCGACAAGGGCGGCTGTGGTCGCGTCCGGGTCGGAGGTCGTGGTGAGCAGGTGCCGGATCGTGTCCTCCGGTACCGCCCTGGTCAGGCCGTCGGAGCAGAGGAGGTAGCGGTCACCCGCCTGGGCGTCGTGCAGGCGGAGGTCGGGGAAGGCCGGGGTGCTCGTCAACGCCTTGCGGAGCAGGGTGCGTTGGGGGTGGGTCTCGGCCTCCTCGGGGGTCAGCCGGCCCTCGTCGATCAACGACTGGACGAGCGTGTGGTCGTGGGTGATCAGGAAGAGTTCGCCGTCGCGCAGCAGGTATGCGCGGCTGTCTCCGATGTGTACGAGGGCCAGGCGCGAGCCCGTCCACACCATCGCGGTGAGGGTGGTGCCGACGTCGTCCGTCACCTCGTCCCCTGTTTTCCCGTACTCGGTCCCGGCGACGTCCCGGACCGCCTGGGCGGCGCCCTGGACCGCGTCCTCCAGGAGGTTCAGGACGCTGCCGGCGGTGAGCGGTTCGGCGTCCAGGAACTTCAGGGCCTCGACGGCGGCCGTGCCGGCCTGCGCGCCCCCGGGTCCGAAGCCGTCGGCGACGGCCAGTACGCGTGAACCGGCGTACGCGGTGTCCTGGTTGGCGGCGCGGACCAGACCGATGTCGGTGCGGGCGGCGTAACGGAGTTCGAGCAGGTCGGTGCCTGTCATGGGTGTGGTGTCCTTCCTCGGCGGTGTCGAGAGATGGTCGACGAGGAACGTGGCGAGATCCCGCCGGGCCGCCGTCTCCGCCTCGACCCGGGCCCAGAAGGCCCGGATCTCCTGGGCGGCGGCCGGCGGTTCCAGGACCCGGACCTGCTGGATACGGGCCAACGGCATCCCCAGCCGGCGCAGCCAGGCCACCAGCCTGGCCTGCTCCAGCTGCTCGGCCGCGTAGTAGCGGTATCCGGTGTCGGGGTCGACGCGGGCCGGACGGAGCAGGTCCAGCTCGTCGTACAGCCGCAGCGCCTTCGGTGACAGCCGGCACGCTCTGGCGAACGCCCCGATCGTCAGCATCTCCGGCATCTCCGGCCGCGTCATGGAGCACCCCCTTCTTCTTCCTGGCTTCCCGCTGAGTTCCTCGTTCCGCCACCGATGCTGCGGCTTCCCCGAAGGTGAAGGTCAAGCAGCGGTTAACCTTCACTCGGTATCAGTGGTGTACGGCAGTACACGCCTTACAGAGGGAGTCCCCGTGGTCCGCATCGCGATCGTCACCTACGACCCCCGTCCGGGGACCAGCAAGGACCGCGATCTCCCGGTTCTCGTACGGGAGTTGACCGCGGCCGGCGCCGACACGGCCGCCGTGTACTGGGACGACCCCGACATCGACTGGGCGTCCTTCGATCTCGCGCTGGTCCGGTCCACCTGGGACTACACCTGGCGTGCGGAGGAGTTCGCGGACTGGCTGGAGCGGTGCGGGAAGCTCACGCGGGTCGCGAATCCGGTCGGCGTCCTGCGCTGGAACATGGACAAGCGGTACCTCGGTGAGCTGGCCGCGACCGGCGTCCCCACGGTCCCCACCACCTACCTCGCCCCCGGCGAGACGCCTGGCGACGCCGACCTCCCCGACGACCGCGAGTACGTCGTGAAGCCCACCTCCGGCGCCGGCGCCCGGTACGCCGCCCGCTACACACCCGAGGACCGGGAGACGGCCGTACGGCATCTCGCGCGGATGCACGCCGAGGGGTTCACGGCGATGGTGCAGCCGTACGTCGGGAGCATCGACGTCACCGGGGAACGCGCCCTGCAGTTCTTCGGCGGACGGCTGCTGCACGCCAGCCGAAAGGGGGCCGTGCTGGCTCCCGGCACGGCGTACGACGCCGACAAGGTCGCCCACCCCGGGCTTGAGGTCTGGGACCCGGCCCCGGCGGAACTCGCTGTCGCGGAGCGGGCGTTGGCTGCTGTGCCGGGCAACTCCGGTCTGCTGTACGCCCGGGTGGACCTCGTCCTCGGGGACGACGGTGAACCCCTGGTCATGGAGCTGGAGTTGATCGAGCCGAATCTGTTTCTCAATCTGCATCCGGGGTCTGTGGCGGGGGTGGCGGAGGCTGTGCTGCGGGCTGCTGCCGACTAAGGGGTCGGGGGAGAGGCGGTGTGTCGGCTGCGGGGCCGTCGTGGCTGGTCGCGCAGTTCCCCGCGCCCCTTTGGGGGCGCGCCCGTCAGTCCTTCAGTGCCGTCCGCTGTAGCAGCCCCCACGTGAACTCCGCCGCGCACTCCCGTCGTACCCCCGTTCCGTCCGGTGCCGTGAACGCCAGGCCCCAGCGGGTCGGGGCCGTTCCCTCCAGGGGGCGGGCGGGGGTGAAGGCGCGGGCGACCTCGTCGACCGTGCAGGACCAGGGGTGCAGGTCGTCCAGGGTGCGGAGGTCGGGGGAGGGGGCGCCCGGGGCGCGTACCAGCCAGTCGTTCCAGGCCGTGCCGTTGGGGGCGACGAGGACCTCGAAGCGGAGGTCGGGCCAGAGGGGGAGCGGCCACAGCCAGGCCTCGCACTCCAGGTCGCCGATCCTGCGGGCCGTCACCGACTCGGGGGTGCCGAGGACCGAGCGGTAGCGCGAGGCGGCGGCGCGGGAGCGCGGGGAGCGGACCATCGCCTGCCAGCGTTTGTTGGCCTCCCGCATGTCCGTGAGCGAGACGCCCAGCTCATGGCGGGCGTCCTCCACCAGGTCCGGGTTGTGGTCGGCCATGCGGCGCAGCAGCACCAGCTGGAAGTCGAGGACCGTGAAGGGGAGCGGCATGCGGACCATCGTCCCCCACCTCGCACGCCCATTGCCCGCCCGGGACCTAGTGGTTAGCCTGTGCTCTGTTCGTCATCCCGATCGTCTGTTGAAATCTCGAACGCCGTCATTACCGTCGCCACCGAAAAGCAATAAAAAACAGAGGGGGCCGTCATGGGACGCCTCGTACCTGCCGTGACCCGGGCTCTCGACATTCTTGAGCTCTTCCTGGACGGAGACGGGACGCTCTCCGCCCCGGACATCGTGCGCCGGCTCCAGCTGCCGCGCACCACCGTGCACGAACTGGTGACGACGCTCGCCGCCCGTTCGTACATTGTGCAGGTCCCCGGCCAGCCGGGACGCTACCGTCTGGGCGTCCGCCCGTACCAGCTCGGCAGCCGTTACGCCGAGCAGCTGGACCTGGCGGCGGAGGGTCAGCAGGTGGCCCGTTCCGTCGCCGAGACCTGCGACGAGACGGTGCACGTCGCGATCCTCGAAGGCACGGACGTCATCTACATCGCCAAGGTGGACTCCACCCACGCGGTCCGGATGGTGTCGGCGGCCGGCCGTCGGCTGCCCGCCCACTGCACCTCCGTCGGCAAGATGCTGCTGGCCTCGCTCCCCGACCACGAGCTGAGCGCGCGTGTCCCCGACAGCGTCCCGCTGGCCGCGATGACGCCGAACAGCATCACCGACCCGGCGGCCCTGCGCGAGGCCCTCGCGGAGATCCGCCGCCGGGGCGTCGCCGTCGAGAACCGTGAGTCGAACCCGGACGTCAGCTGTGTCGCCGCCCCGGTGTACGACCGCACGGGCCGGGTGGTCGCCGCACTGTCGATCTCCGTGCCGATGATCCGCTGGAGCGACGACCACCGTTCGGAGCTGGAGCAGCTCGCCGCCAAGGGCGCCGCCGAACTCTCCGAGCGCCTCGGTCACCGGAGCGTGGCATGACGACGTACGAGCCCGCCCTCGACGTGGCGGTCCAGGCGCAGGCGACCCTCGGCGAGGGCCCCACCTGGGACGCGGCGAAGTCCCGCCTCATCTGGATCGACATCCTCGGCTCCCGCGTCAACACCTACGACCCGTCGACGGGCCGCCGTACGGTCATGGCGACGGAACAGCACGTGGGCGCGGCCAAGCCCCGCGCGGGCGGCGGCCTGGTCCTGAACCTGCGCGACGGGGTGGCCCTGTACGACGACGAGGGCACCGCCTCCGCTACGGACTCGGCCCCCGCCCCCGACGCTGTTCCCGCCCCCGCCCCACCCCCCGGCATCTTCCGCTGGCTGCACCACGACCCGACCCCCGGCCGCCGCGCGAACGACGCGGCGGTGGCGCCCGACGGTTCCCTGTGGGCGGGCACGATGCGCTACGACGAGGCGGCGGGCGGCGGCACGCTGTCCCGGCTGACGGGCGACGGCGAGGTCACGACCGTCCTGGACGACGTGGCGGTGAGCAACGGCACGGGCTGGAGCCCGGACGGCCGCCTGATGTACTACATCGACTCCCCGACCCGCCGCGTGGACGTCTTCGACGTGTCGGCCGACGGCCAAAGCGTCACCAACCGGCGCCAGTTGGCGCTGATCGAGGAGGGCGCGGGCTGGCCGGACGGCCTGACGGTCGACGCGGACGGCTGTGTCTGGGTCGCTCTGTGGGACGGCGGAGCGGTCCGCCGCTACACCCCGTCCGGCACTCTCGACCGCACGATCACCCTCCCCACGGTCCGCCCGACGGCCTGCGCCTTCGGCGGCCCGAACCTCACGGACCTGTACATCACCACGGCCCGGGTCGGCCTGTCGGCACCCCACCCGCTGTCGGGCTCGCTCCTGGTCGTACCGGGGGCGGGCAAGGGGGTGGCTCAGCCCGCGTTCGCGGGCTGAGCCCCAAAAAACCGAACTACCGAGCAGCCGAGGTCACTCGGCTGCTTTCCACTCCTCCGGTAGCAACGGCGGCCCGCTCAGCGGTGGCTTGAGCGGGCCGATCGCCGCCGCCAGCACGACACTTGGCGTCAGGAGCACCTCCGGGCCGCGTTCCAGGGACGTCACGTCCGTGACCCGGCGTGCGATCCGGCCGTTGCCGGTCGCCGTGCGCATCAGGCGGCCCACGTACGCCGCCAGCAGCCGGTCCCGCAGGGTGGGGCCCTTCTCCGTGGCGCCCGGGTAGAAGACGTCCTGGCTGGTCGCCAGGTCCCAGGCCGCGGCGACCGGACCGGCCACCGCCTTCTGGATACGGCGGGACAGACCCGGCGTGCCCCAGCCCTGACGGCGGATCACATCCCGTAGCGCCACGGCACTTTGGGCCGCGACCGACATTCCGTGGCCGTAGATCGGGTTGTACGCGGCCAGCGCGTCGCCGATCACCGTGAAGTTCTCCGGCCAGGCGGGCATGCGCTCGTAGTAGTGGCGGCGGTTCGACGTCGTACGGGTGACGGAGACGGCCGTCAGGGGCTCCGCGCCCGCGAGCAGGTCGGCGATCACCGGGTGGCGCAGCTCCTCGCGGGCGAAGCGGGTGAACTCCGCGCCGTCGGAGGGGGGTTCACCGCCCCGGGTGCCGGACAGGGAGACCAGCCAGCAGCCGTCCTCGATGGGCAGGAGGACCCCCGCCCGGCCCGGGCCGCCCCCTCTCGGGTCCGCCTGGACGTTGACCACCGGGTAGCCCTGCCACGCCGCTTCGGGCGCCCGGTACATCCGGCTGGCGTACACGAGCCCGGAGTCGACCACACGGCGGGCCGGTTCGGGCAGACCCAGTTCGCGCAGCCAGTGCGGGGCGCGTGAGGCGCGGCCGGTGGCGTCCACGACCAGGTCCGCGTGCAGGGTGCGGCGGCTGCCGTCGGCGCCGCGCAGCCGTACCCCGGTGACGGCCTCGTCGGTGCCTTCCAGGCCCAACACCTCGGCGTGCTCGACGAGTTTGATCCGGTCGTCGTCCAGGACCTGGGCGCGGACCGTCGCGTCCAGCAGATCCCGGCCGCACAGGAACGCGTGGTGCGACTCGTGCCACCGCCGGAACCAGCCCTGCGGCGCCAGCGCGACCATGTCCGTCGTGACCGCCAGCCGGTGCGCACCGGCGTCTAGCAGCAACTCGCCCACGCCCGGCACCAGTTCCTCGACGGCCCGGGAACCGCCGGACCACAGCATGTGCACGTGCCGGGCCTGCGGCAGGTTTCTGCGCGGCTCGGGGCCGTCCGGCAGGACGTCACGCTCGACGACGGTCACGCGGTCGGCGAACTCGACCAGGGCACGGGCCGCGAGCAGCCCGGCGAGCGATCCGCCGAGCACGACGGCGGATCTGACGGGGGACGGTTGATCACTCATATACGTGCAGGCTCTCTGCTGGGGCGGTCGCGAGGGCGCGCACCGCCTCGATCTCTTCGGGGTGACTCAGGACCTGGGACACGGCTTCGATGTTCTGGAGCAGCTCCGTGAGTAAGTCCGTGGCCCGGTCCGGGACTTGGGGACAATGAGGGGACTGAAGAGACTGAGGAGAGGAGAGCCGGGCCATGGCGGCTCGCGCCTCGATCGCCTCCTGGATCGTCACCGTCGCCGCCAGCGCCCCCGCCCGCCCCGGCCCGCACCCCAGGTCCAGAGCGGCCTCGTACGCCCGTCGCCGCAGCTCCTCGTCGAAGTGCCGGGAGAGCTGGAGCAGCGCGTCGCGGATGAACGTCTCCCTGCGGATCAGCCGCAGCTCCGGGGTGGCCCGCAGGGAGAAGGGGACGCCCTTGCCGGTGGCGGCACGCAGCAGGTCGTACAGCGGGCCGAGCCGGAGGTGGCCGCGCCGGATCTGCCAGCGGTCGCGCAGATACTGGCCGGCGTGCGGCAGCACGAACCCCGTCGCGATCAGCACGGCGGCCGATCCGGCGGCGAGCGGGGCCAGTTCGGTGGAGAGCGGGTCCAGGTCGCGGCCCGTCCAGCGGGCGACGACGGCCGTGCCCTTCGCCGCGTCGAACACCAGGTTGGCGGCATAGCCGACGGCCAGCGACTTCAGTCCCCGGCGCAGCCACACGTCGAGTCCGGCGGTGTGGATCCAGTCGCGGATCAGCCGGTACGTCAGGACACAGGACGTGGTGTGCGCGAGCAGGTAGAGCACGATCAGCTCACGCATGTAGGGCGTACGGGCGTAGTACGTGTCCAGGTCCCGCCTGCGCTCCACGGACGCGTCCGCGAGCCCGAACAGCACCCACAGCGCGACGATCACACCCGCGTGGCCGACGGTGACCCACCGGCTCGCGCGACGCGTCCTGGCCGATCTCTCCGACCGGCCGGCATGGCCGTCGCGCCACGCGATCATCAGCAGCAGACTCGCTCCGCAGAACGCGACGAGGAAGCTGTAGACCAGGGGCGCCGCGAAGTTGGGCACGCCGGTGACCCGGTTGGTCCAGGCGACGGCGGGCGGCGCCGCGAAGACGAAGATGCCGCAGGCGAGCAGCAGCAGCCCGCCGGCCGCGCGCCGCAGCGGATCGCGCCACAGCCTGACGATGCTGGGCAGCTTGAACACCAGGGCGGCGGTCAGCACCGCGATCGGTGTCCCGAACACGAGGACGGGGTACGGCTCGCCCAGGAAGCCGGAGGGGTTCATCGCCGTGCGTTTCCGCTTCCCCGGCCGCGATACCCGAGGGAGGCCTGCACACCGCTGCTGCCCGCGCTCGCCGTACGGCCGCCCTCCAGGCCCTCCACCCACGGCCGGAAGACGGTGGCGAGACGATGGCCGAACTCCTCGGCGTCGGCCTCCTCGGTCTCGCGGGAGCCGTTGCGGGCGGCGACGGCGAGCGCCCGGTCCTGCCCCCACTGCTCGTCGGCGAGAGCGCGGGCGGCGGTCGCGCCGACGCTGTGGTGGTGACAGTGCCCGGCGTGCAGATGCCACAACTCATGGCCCAGGATGACGAGTTGCTGCACGGCCTCGGCGCGCTCCTCGACGATCACCAGGTCGAAGTCGTGGAACTCCACCCACAGACCGGTGACTTCGATCTCGTCGGGGAAACGCTCGAAACGCAGCTCGACGCGCCGCCCGCGCCGCTCGCTCATCTCCTCGCACAGCACCCGGCACAACTCCCGCACGCCCGAAGGGCCGTTGTCCCGCTCGCGTTCCTCCCGCTCCTCCCGCTCCTCCCGCTCCCGCTTTCGCAGTGCCGTGTCGAGCGCTCCGGTCAGGTCGCGCATCGCGCCCCGGGTCCGGAACCGGTGTGCGGCCCGGGCGGGCAGCAGAGCCGCCAGCGCACCCCTTGCCGCCCGCCTCGTCATCCCCCTGGTCAGCCCCCGTGGCGTCGTCATCGCTCCGTCTCCTCGCCGCCGCTCAGCAGTCCTTCGAGCATCACCGCGAGGGCCTCCTGCTTGCGCGGGGTCAGCTGCCGGCCGCGCAGGGCCAGCGTGACGACACCGTGCCGGGTCGCGAACCGGACCAGCGGGCCGTCCTCGGCGCCGCCGAGTTCCGCCAGCAGCCGGTGGAGTTCACGGTTCAGGACGACGGGGGCGGGGTCGGTGAAGAAGCCGGTGCCCTGCTCGACGCCGAAGTACGCGGCGAGCGCGGTGAGATCGGGAACGTTCGGCATCTTCTTGCCGAGGAGCAGCTGACGGGCCCACTCGGGGCTGATCGACAGCGCGTCCGCGACCTCCTTGCAGACCTCGGCGCGCTTTCTGCCGCTCGCCGCGAGCCGCGTCTCGTGCAGCGTGCGCACCCGGCGCCGGATACGGCCCTCGATGTCGTCGGCCGGCGCCTGCGCGCCCCCGGCCAGCAGCGCCAGGATCTCGCCCTCCGCGAGGGCGGTACGGGCCGACAGACCGCGTACGTCCAGCACGTCGGCGCGATCGAGACGGGCCTCGGCGATGCGCTCGTCGAGACGCGCGAGGGTGTTCGAGAGGGGCTCCGAAAGGTTCTCACTCACGGGCCGACCCTACGCGTCCGGACCCCGCCGCACCAGGAAAATCCAACGATCGTTGGAGGCGGCGGAACGATCGTTGGGCGGGCACGCCATTGACGTGCGGACACTCCAAAATTACGGTTTTGTTCGAAGTTGCGAGCGGGCGCCGATATACCGAACGCCGACGAACGCCGATGAACGCCGATGAACAGAACACCGCACGCCGAATGTCCGAGAGGAACCCATGTCCCGCACCGCCCGCTTCACGATCGACCCCGCCTTCACGGTGGGCGAGGTCAACCCCCGTCTCTTCGGCTCCTTCGTCGAGCACCTCGGCCGCTGCGTCTACACCGGTGTCTTCGAGCCCGGCCACCCCGCCGCCGACGAAGCGGGTCTGCGCACGGACGTGCTGGAGCTGGTCCGCGAACTGGGCGTCACCGCCATCCGCTACCCCGGCGGCAACTTCGTCTCCGGCTACAAGTGGGAGGACTCGGTCGGCCCGGCCGAGGAGCGCCCCCGCCGCCTCGACCTCGCCTGGCGCTCGACGGAGTCCAACCGCTTCGGCCTCTCCGAGTACATCGACTTCCTCCGCAAGGTCGGCCCGCAGGCCGAGCCGATGATGGCCGTCAACCTCGGCACCCGTGGCGTCGCCGAGGCCCTCGAACTCCAGGAGTACGCCAACCACCCGGCCGGCACGGCTCTGGCGGAGCGGCGGATCGCCCACGGCGACAAGGACCCCTTCGGCATCAGCCTCTGGTGTCTGGGCAACGAGATGGACGGCCCCTGGCAGACCGGCCACAAGACGGCGACGGAGTACGGCCGTGTCGCCGCCGAGACGGCCCGCGCGATGCGCCAGATGGACCCCAGCGTCGAACTCGTCGCCTGCGGCTCCTCCAGCCAGTCCATGCCGACGTTCGCCGAGTGGGAGGCGACGGTCCTGGCGGAGACGTACGACCTCGTCGACTACATCTCCCTGCACGCCTACTACCAGCCCGAGGACGGCGACGTCGACTCCTTCCTGGCCTCCGCCGTCGACATGGAGTCCTTCATCGAGAACGTGGTCGCCACCGCCGACCACGTGGGCGCGAAGCTCAAGTCCAAGAAGAAGATCAACCTCTCCTTCGACGAGTGGAACGTCTGGTACATCTCGGAGTGGCACGCGATCGAGAACTCCGGCGCGCGGGACTGGGCGGAGGCCCCGCGCCTCCTGGAGGACGTCTACTCCGTCACCGACGCCGTCGTCTTCGGCTCGCTCCTCATCGCCCTGCTCCGGCACGCGGACCGCGTCACCGTCGCCTGCCTCGCCCAGCTCGTCAACGTCATCGCGCCGATCATGACCGAGCCGGGCGGCCCGGCCTGGCGCCAGACGACGTTCTTCCCGTTCGCGCAGGCCAGCAGGTACGGGCGCGGCGAGGTCCTCGACGTACGGGTGGACTCGCCGACGTACGAGACGAAGAAGTACGGCGAGGCGGACCTCCTGCACGCCACCGCAGTACGCGCCGCCGACGGCACGGTCACCGTCTTCGCCGTCAACCGCGACCGCACCCAGCCGCTGCCTCTCGAAGTCGCCCTGAACGGCCTGGAGTTGACGTCGGTCGTCGAGCACAGCGCGATTGCCGACGCCGACCCCGACGCCCGCAACACCCTGGCCGACCCCGAGCGCGTCACCCCGCACCAGGTCACCGGCACCACCCTCCAGGACGGCACGCTGACCGCCGTACTGGAGCCGCTGTCGTGGAACGTGATCCGGCTCGCGTAGGTCTGCGGACTACCGGCCGGGGGAGGGAACGACCGTGACCGGAACTCCCCCGGCCGAACTGCCCGTCAACGTCAGCCGTACGTCCCCCGGCCCCGACACCGTCGTACCGTCCGAAAGCACCGCCAGGGCAAGGGTGTTGGCGCCCCGGGTGCGCAGGATGCCGTTCGGGAGGGCGAAGGTGTGCTGGGGGCCGACGTCGTTGACGTACTGGCCCATGTTCCAGCCGTTCAGGAAGATCTGGACGCGGTACGCACGCGCCGGATCGTCGGTCAGCTCCAGCCCGATCGACGCGTCGACCCCCGGATCGACGGCGAGCCGGAACCCGGTCCGGTACCAGGTCACCCCCTGCCGCCGCCCCTCGGCACGCGGCAGCTCGACCACGGGCCAGCCGCCGTCCCCGTACCCCGGCAGATGCCAGCCCGACCGTTCCCCGTACAGCCCACCGGTGTTGAGCGGCCCGCGCACCGGATCGGCAGCGACCTCGCCCTGCAACCGCCACCGGACGACGGGCTTCGCGCCCCCGAAGGTCACGGCCGTCAGCCCTCGCGCGACCTTGTGCGTGTCCCGCGCCTTGCCGTCCATGTCGTGCTGCATCCGCCGCACCAGCACGGACAGCACATGCCGACCGCGCGTACGCGCCTTCTCCGGCACGTCGAAGGTCGCGGTCGCCGCCCAACTCCCCTTCCGTACCGTCTTCTTGTCCGGCACCGGCATCCGGTGCGACCCCAGCGGCACACCGTCGAGCCACGCCATCAGCAGACCCTGCGTCCCCGTGCTGTAGGCGAGGGACACGGACTCCGCACCCGTGGCGTCGGTGAAGGCGCCCCGGTACCAGACGTCCCCGTAGTGGAAGCCGTAGTCGTCGGCGAACAGCACGGGCTGTCCGTCGGGCACGGCGGTCGTACTGAACGTCGAAGTCCGGTCGGCCACCGTCCACTTGGAGTCGTCGAACCCGGGATCGGACTCGGGGTTCTCCGCGCGCCGACGCCAGCCGCCCAGCACAGGGAGGGCGACCTTCCCGACCCCTGCCAACGGCTGCTCGGCCCGCAGACTCCCGGAGTCGGTGGCCGATGCCTTCAACAGCCCCTGGTTCCAGGCGACTTCACGTGTCCCGCGCGGCGCCCACACCTCCAGCTCGGCGGCCTCGACGGTGTCCCCGGTCAACCGCACGACACCGTCCCGCAGTTCGGCGGTACGCAGCAGCGACGGCCCGTACACCAGCACCGACCCCGACGGAGTCTCGCGCGGCCACAGCCGTACGGAGGTCTCGTCGTCGGCGAGGAGGAGCAGGAGAGGAGCCGAGGCGCCACCCCCTTCCACCAACACACGGGTGAGCCCGCCGAGTCGGGAGGTCACCCGTACCACTCCATCCCCGTACGAGAACTCCGCAGCGCCCGCCAGCACGGTCACCGTCGGCTCGTTCGCGCACTCCAGTGCCGTCACCGTCGGCTCGCCCGAGGGTCCCGTCAGTACGGCGATGTCCTGGCGCCCTGCCGTCAGCCACAGCATCGGCTGGGCGTTGGAGTACGCCAACTTCCTGCGCCCCAGGGCGATTCCGGCGGCCAGGAGACGGGCGTCCGAGGCGGGGACGGTCACCGGCAGCGAGGTCCCGGCGACCGGAAGCGTCGAGGTGACCGGCTCCGGGGAGTCGTTGCGCAGGACGTACACGTGGGCGTGGGTGTCCGGGTTGGTGAGGTGGTAGACCTTGATCCGCGTGTCGCCCGCAGACACCTGCCGGGCCCGGTCCAGCTTGGCCAACTCCGGTACGGACCGCACCAGATGACCGAACTGGTGCATCGGCACGACCTTCGGGGTCGCCCGGCGCCCCTCGTCGAAGGCGGCGCCGTAGTCGTACGACGTGTACACCTGCGGGGCGGGCAGCCAGCCCCAGCTCGTGCCGCCGAAGGTCATGTAGACGTTGTGGACGGTGATGCCGTTGGCGAGGTTGGTGAGGTAGAAGCGCCGTTCGTAGGCCGCGTCCCGGGTCCGCGCCGAGCCCGCGTATCCGGCGCCGTCGAACTCGGCCCCGCCCCAGGGATCGAACCAGCCGCCCCCGAACTCGGGGATGAACCCCGGGGTCCCGGGACTCGCCGTGGCCCCGCCCTTCTTGCCGCCGATGCCGAAGTGCCCCCAGTCCGGCGGGAGTTGGTCCGGGTCCGGATAGCCGTCGAAGCCGTACAGCCAACGCCCGCGCTCACCGCCGGTGTCGAAGGTGCCGGGGGCCCAGTAGCCGTTCCTGCCCAGGTCGTTGTGGAAGAGGGGGACGTCGACGCCGTCGGCGCGGACCTTGGCGTACAGGTGGGACATGTAGTCGATGCCGGCCCGCTGGGTGACGTACGAGCCGTACTCGTTCTCGATCTGGTAGAGCAGGACTGTGCCGTCGCCCTGGGTGTAGAGGTGGCGGGCCACGATCCTGTTGACCGCCGTCAGCCACTCGTCGACGTACCCGAGATAGGTGGGGTCGGAGGTGCGGGCGCGGCCCTTCGTCGCGGTCAGCCAGCCGGGGAAGCCGCCCGCGTCGACCTCGGCGTTGATGTACGGGCCGGGGCGCAGGATGACGTACAGGCCGGTCTCGGCGGCCTGGCGCAGGAACAGGTCGAGGTCGCGGACGCCCGTGAAGTCGTACCGGCCGGGGGCGGGGGAGTGGTAGTTCCAGGCGACGTAGACGCTGACGGCGTTGTAGCCGTGCGCGCGCATCTTCTGGAGCACGTCCAGCCACAGGGACGGGCTCGGCAGCCGGAAGGGGTGCAGCTCGCCCGACCACAGGACGAGCCGTCTGCCGTCGACGAGGAGGGAGTAGCGGTCGAAGCCGACGGTGTGCGGCTGGCCGTCGGCCGTGGGTGGGGCGGGCGGTGGGCCGGTGGGCGCCGTGTCCCCGGGGCCGCCCGGGGCGCCGGAGCCCATGCCCGCGCTGGCGCCGAGGGAGAGGCCGAGGGCGGCGGTACCGGCGGCTGCGGTGAAGGTTCGTCTGCTCAGCACCAAAACGGGATCTCCTCGTACACGTGTCCGGTCATTGTCCACACACCGCGACGACCGACAATGACCCCATGAGGATCTCGGCGCGGGCGGACTACGCGGTGCGAGCGGTGCTGGAGCTGGCCGTACGCCAGGACGAGGGTGCGGTGAAGGCGGAGACCGTCGCCGCCGCCCAGGCCATTCCGCACAAGTTCCTGGAGGGCATCCTCGGCGATCTGCGGCGCGGCGGGATCGTCGACTCCCGGCGCGGCGGCAACGGCGGCTACCGGCTGGCGCGGCCCGCCGACGGGATCACGGTCGCGGATGTCGTCCGGGCCGTCGACGGGCCCATCGTGTCGGTGCGCGGCGAACGCCCGACCGGCCTCGCCTACACCGGCCCCGCCGAACCGCTGCTGCCGCTGTGGGTCGCGCTGCGCGCCAACGTCCGCAAGGTGCTGGAGGGGGTGACCTTCGCCGATCTGGCGGCGGGGGAGCTGCCCGAGCCGGTACGGGGGCTCGCGGCGGAACCGGCGGCTTGGGAGAACCCGTAGTCGAGCAGCGCAATTTGTAAATTTTCAGTCTTTCAGGGCCGTTTATCGTGCTCCATCGGAGCGCTCGTAAACCACCGTGAAGGATTAAGTTCTGGATTGGTCGTTGACGCGCACCACTCTCCCGATACCTTGACCTCTGCATGTTCATGTAACAGGTGGGGCCTAGGTGAAGGGTTGTGCGTACGGGGATGAGATCGCTGAGATCGCGTCGAGGGTGGGGCATCGGGGCCGTAGTGGCCGCCGGAGTGTCCGGGGTTCTGATCGTGCAGGGCGTGGGCGTGGGCGGTGCGGACAGCGCGGCCGACGACGGCAAGCCGGGGGCGGGGCCGATCGCGAGCGAGGAGTACGCGGCGGCGCTGAAGGTCGCCGCCGACGGTGACTCGGCGACCCTGGCCAAGCGGGACACCAAGCCGTTCAGCATGCTCGGCGTCACCTGGGCCGACCCGGCGGCCACGATCGCGGGCAAGGTCGAGGTCCGTACCCGCGAGGCCGGCACCGACACCTGGTCGTCCTGGCTGGAGCTGGGCACGGACAGTGGCCCCGGCGACGAGGGCGCGACCCGTGCCGGTACCGAACCCGCGTGGGTCGGCGCGTCCGACGGCGTCGAGGTCCGCGTCGACGGCAAGGCGTCCGCCGAACTGCCCGAGGGCCTGCGCGTCGACATGATCGACCCCGGCACCGGTTCGGTCTCGGACCTGGAGCCCGCGGCCTATGTGGCGGCGGAGAGCGCGACGCCGGACGCGACGACGACACCGGAGGCGACGGAATCCGCCTCGCCGACGGCGACGGACTCGGCGTCCGCCTCCGCCTCCCCGACCGACTCGGCGTCCGCGTCTGCCTCCGCGTCGCCGAGCGCCTCGGCCCCGACGTCCGCGCCGGCGACGACCTCGGCCGCGGTCACGCCGTCCGCCTCGGCGAGCACCGGCCCGACCGCCCCGACGTCCACCGCCGCCAAGCCGCCGATCACCTCACGGGCGGGCTGGGGCGCCGACGAGTCGCTGAGCCCCGAGGCGCCGGACTACCTGGCCAACGGGATCAAGGCGGTGGCCGTCCACCACAGTGCCGGGACCAACGACTACACGTGTGCCGAGTCCGCGTCGATCATCCGTGGCATCTACACGTACCACGTGAAGACGAACGGCTGGAAGGACATCGGCTACAACTTCCTGGTCGACAAGTGCGGCACGATCTTCGAGGGCCGCAAGGGCGGGGTCGACAAGGCGGTCCTGGGCGCGCACACCTACGGCTTCAACACCCAGACCACCGGCGTCTCCGTCCTCGGCGACTACAGCAAGGTCGTCCCGCCGACGGCCGTGCTGACCTCGGTCGCCCGCGTCGCCGCCTGGAAGCTCGGCCAGTACGGGGTCAACCCGACCGGCACGACCACGCTCACCGCGGGCGCCGCCGGCACCAGCCAGTACAACACCAGGACGTGGAAGACGGGCGATCTGCTCAGCTTCCCGACCATCTTCGGCCACGGCGACAGCTACGCCACCGAGTGCCCGGGGACCAACCTCCACGCCGCGCTGCCCACCATCCGCACCTACGCGGCGGGCCCGGTCGCCGGTCTCGCGCTCAAGTCGGTTACGGGAGCGGGTACTTCGGGTACGCGGACGTACACGAAGTCGGCCATAACGGTTGGCTGGTCGGCGACCACGCCCGCCGCGCTGATCAGCAAGTACGAGGTGCTGGTCGACGGCAAGGCCGCCGCCAGCACGGCCGGTACGGCGACCTCGGCGAAGGTGAACCTGGCGCTCGGCACGCACGCCGTGTCCGTCCGGGCCACGCACGTCTCCGGCAAGACGACGACCACCGCGGCAGCGACCGTCGTGGCCGAGACGACCGCGCCGACCTTCAGCACGGCGCCGAACCTCTCCCTGCGCACCGGCACGGTGAGCACGACGGCCGTCCCGGTCGCCCTGAAGTGGAAGGCCACGGACACCGCAGCCCTGAAGGAGGTACGTCTGACGGCCCCGGTCGCCAAGACGTACGGCCCGACGGTCACCAGCGCCGCCCTGACCTCCAAGTCCGGCGCGGCCACGACCTGGTCGATGACCGCGTACGACCAGGCGGGCAACACCAAGGCCGCCTCGGTCGCCGGTACGCCGGTGATCCTCCAGGAGACCTCGGCGACCCGCACCGGCACCTGGACGACGAAGTCGTCGACCAGCTACCTGGGCGGCAAGTCGTACTCCAGCTCCGCGAAGAACGCCTCGCTGACCTGGACGTTCACCGGCCGCTCGGCCGCCCTCGCGGTGTCGCGGGCCTCGACGTCCGGTCAGGTCAACGTGTTCGTGGACGGCGTCAAGGTCGCGACGGTGGACCTGAAGTCGGCGACGACGAAGTACCGCGACGCGATCTGGACGAAGAGCTGGAGCGCGAGCGCCAAGCACACGGTCAAGATCGTGGTCGTCGGCACGACCGGCCGCCCGGCCGTCACGACGGACGGCCTGGTCTACCTGAAGTGATCCGAGACGACCCACGCGAGTGACCGACCCACGCGAGCAACCTGAGTACCGTCCTCGATACGGTGCTCAGGTTGCTTTCGTTTGCGGGGCGGCCGGTCGCGCCCAGGAGATCCGTTACGGTCTCGGACCTCCTGGCGGGCGGCCGGGTCAGGCGCTGTCGACGCCCACGGTGAGGGTGGCCTTGTAGCCGTCGGAGACGCTGGAACCGAGCGCGGTGAGCGTCAGCAGGCCGGAGGCGGCGCCACCGTCGTCGTAGATGCTGTCGTTGGAGAGGGTGGTCTCCGAGGTGGTGTTCGCCGAGTACGGCGAGGTCGCCTGGATCTCCTCGTTGATGTCCTCGTCGAAGAACAGCTGGCCGGTGTGGATGACCTCGCCGCCGGTGTACGAGGTGTCGGTGAGCGTGACGTCGGTGTGCACCTGCATGTGGACGTGGGTGCAGCGGGAGACGTAGTGGCCGGGCCAGATGGAGGTCATCTTGGCGACACCGCTGGAGTCCGTGAGCACACCGCCGCGCAGGAAGGTGCCGTTGTCCTCGTAGGTGTGGCCGTTGCCGCCGACGAAGCCGGAGTACTCGCCGAGGTGGTCGCAGTGCCAGATCTCGACGAGGGCGCCCTCCAGCGGGGCGCAGTCGTTGGCGACGTCGACGACGGTGAAGGTGTACTGGACCTCGAAGCCTTCCTTGTCCTCGCGGATGTCCTCGCGGACGAGGGCGCCGTCGAGGGAGTACGGGCCTTCGGTGACCTCGGCGTTGAGGACGCAGACGCTGCTGGTGGTGGACGAGGAGCTGTCCTCGGCGGTGGTGGTGGCGGACTCGGACTCCGTGGTCGTGCTGGTCTCGCTGGCGGAGGCGAAGCCGGCCACCGCGAGTCCGCCGACGACCGCGGCGGTGCCGCCGCCGATCAGGACGCGACGCCGCTTGAGGGTCTTGTCGAGCCGGTGCTTGCCCACGGAAGCGGTGGAGTCGGAGGAAGCCTCGGGGGCGTTGTTCTGGGGGTTCGTGTTCTCTGTCATGTTTCGGAAACTTAGGCGTGCACCTGAGGATTACCTTAAATCGCGGCTATGAATGCCCTGGGGACCTACCTCTCAACTCCGTTGGTTTGGGGCAGAGTTGGGGCACACTCCGCGTGGCGTGGCGATGGCTGCGGGTTACATCGACGGACGGAACAGGCCGCGTGTGAACGGGGGATTGGCCGGGGATCGACCTGGCTGGTGTCCGCCGTGACACCTATGCTGCGACCGCCCCGCCTTCACAGGTTCTTCACTGCTCAACCACAGGTTGGGCGTGGCCATGTGGCTGTATTTGGCATGCTCATGACCGCGTGACGATGTCCGTGTGATGGCTGAGTGCGTGATTCTCACCCCCCACCGCAACAGCACGACGAAAGGGAGAAACATGGCTGCTGGCCTGCTAGTGGGCGGCGCGATAGCCGCTCTGCTCGCCGCTGCGGTACCCGCGCAGGGTGCCGGGTCGTCCTTCGAGGACCCGCCCCCGGACAAGATCGTCATCAAGGTCGCCACGGTGAACGGCTCCGGCTGCCCCGCCGGTACGGCCGCGGTCGCCGTCTCCGGCGACAACACCGCCTTCACCGTCACCTACAGCGACTACCTCGCCCAGGTCGGCGGCAACTCCGACCCGACGGCGTTCCGCAAGAACTGCCAGCTCAGCCTGCTGGTGCACGTCCCGGCGGGCTTCACGTACGCCATCGCCAGCGCCGACTACCGGGGCTTCGCATCCCTTCAAGGGGGCGCGAGCGCCATCCAGCGGGCCTCGTACTACTTCCAGGGCTCGCCGAGCACGGCGTTCCGCAACCACACGTACAACGGCCCGTACAACGACAACTGGCAGGCCACCGACACCACCGAGTGGGCCCAACTGGTCTGGGCGCCCTGTGGAGTTCAGCGCAACTTCAACATCAACACGGAGCTTCGGGTGAACGCGGGCACGTCCACGGGCACCAGCTTCATGGCGATGGACTCGACGGACGGCGAGATCGACACGATCTACCACCTGGCGTGGCAGCAGTGCCCGGCGAAGTGAGGGACGTGAAGGACGTAAGAGCCGCAAGGGAGTTGTAGACCCGCCCGGCGGTACGTTCTCCTGGCTGTGGCGGTCGGTCCGTGGGCCGGCCGCCCGGCTGGGAGGAGAACACTGTGCCGGATGTGCCGGATGTGCCGGACCCGTTGTCGACGCTCGCCCTGACGGGGGCCACCGCCGTCGTCGCCGCCATGGCCACCGAGGCCTGGGAGGCGACCCGCGACAGGACCGCCGCGCTGTTCCGATGGCGCCGGGCGGCCGTCGGCGAGGGCGGGACACGCCCCGATGTCGAGGCCGTGGCAGCCGAGTTGGACGAGAGTGCCGCTCAAGTGCGGGGCGCCGGTGGATCGTCGGGCGCGCGGGGTGCGCAGACGGAGGTCTGGCGGCAGCGGCTGATCGCGGTGCTGCGTCAAGAGCCGCAGGCGCAAGCGGAGTTGAGGGGCCTTGTCGATGAGGCCCGGGCGCGGCCGACGCCGGAAGGGCCCGGCGGCCCGGCCACGGTGTGGCAGAACATCACGGCTTCCGGCAACGGACGCGCGTACGGGGTCGCCGGGCCCGGCAGCAGCATGCACATATACCAACAGGCGCCTCCGGCGGAGGACGACGTGCGGTGACGGGGTGTGGACATCACGGTCGTGTCCACACCCCGCTGCGGTGACTTGCGCCGGTACTGCCGGCGTCAGCTGCTTTCCACGCCCACGGTCAGCGTTCCCGCGTACCCCGCCGAGGTCGAACTCCCCAGCGCGGTAAGGGTGAGGAGGCCGGAGGCGGCGCCTCCCTCGTCGTAGATCGAGTCCTGGGCGAGGGTGGTGCGGGTGACGGTGTTGGCCGCGTAGGTCGCGAGTGCGGCGACCCTGGTGGTGATCGTCTCGTCGAAGAAGAGCTGGCCGGTGTGGAGTTCCTGGCCGCCCGTGAACGAGCCGTCGGACGTGAGCGTGACGTTCGTGTGCACCTTGAGGTGGATGTGGACGCAGCGGCCCCGGTACCAACCCGGGTAGACGCTGGTGATGTTGGCGACGCCGCTGGAGTTCGTCAGCACACCGCCGCGCAGGAAGGTGCCGTTGTCCGGTTCGGAGTGGCCGTTGTTGCCGACGAAGCCGGAATACTCACCGAGGGCGTCGCAGTGCCAGATCTCCACGAGCGCGTTGCTCAGGGGCGCGCAGGTGTCGTCGTCGACGACGGTGAGGGTGAGCTGGAGCGGGATGCCGGTCTTGTCCTCGCTGATGTCGGCGCGGACGTACTGGCCGTCGAGGTAGTAGGGGCCTTCGGTCATCTCCTTCGTGAGGGTGCAGACGGCCGCGGCGGCGACCGGAACGGTGGTGTCCGCGGTGGGGGTGGACGTTTCGGGCACGGCGGCGGCCACGGCCAGGGTGGCGGCGGTGGCACCGGTCGCGATCAGCACGGTACGGCGCCTGATCACAGTGGGGGGCGTTTCCGAAATCTCTGTCATGAACACGGCAACCTAAAGGGGGTTGCTGTCGATTAGCTGTCGAAGGGCTGGGAGTTTGGCAAAGTGACAGTACGTCAAGTCACTTGTGAGACAGGGGGTTTGTCGCCCTTACCACTGGGTCGGCAGCGGTCGGCCCATGAACGCGTCCAGGAGGACCCGGCCTCCCATCGGCCGGTCGAGCTTCACGGTCACCTTCTCGCCGCGCAGGTCCGCGTCGCAGATCTCGCCCGTTGTGTTGCCCCCGAGGACCGTCGCCGACAGCACCACGCTGCCGTCCGTCTCCAGGACGTCCACGGCGGGGCCGTCGTCGCAGGACCCGTGGTACGCCACGACGGTGACGGAACGGCCGTCCTCGGACACCTCGATCAGCCGGCCCAGCTCCTGGAGTCCGTCACGCGTCGACCGGCCGCCCGCGGCCTTCCCGATCGGGGGCTTCGGCAGCTTCGACGGTTTGAAGGCGACCCGCTTGAGCGGCTCGTCGTACCCCTTCAGCGTGAAGAACCAGGCCGGCACGGTCGCCGGGCCACGGCTCGTCACCATCGTCATCTCACTCAACTTTGCGCCGGTGACGGTGAGTTGAGGGTCCGTAGAGCTGTCGACGCGGTCCAGGGCGGTGTACGTCTCCCGCGCGTTCAGCAGGGGCAGGGTGAGCGATTCTCCGTCCGCCCACTTCACCTGCCCCTGCTCGGGCGCGGTGGTGGGGAGTTCGCCGCGCAGCAGGTAGTTCTCCAGCAGGTGGGCGATCCTGTCGTCCTCGCTGTGGAAGCCGTCGTCGGGCGGCTGCGGGGCCGTGTCGCCCATGGGGTAGAAGCCCTCGCGCCACGCCTTGGCCGCCTCGGAACCGTCCCAGGCGTCGGCGACCTGCTGGGGGCGCCCGCCGAAGGAGGCGGGGCCGCTCTTGGTGGCGGAGGGCTTCGAGGCGTTGCCGTTCTCCGCCTCGTCGCTGCCACAGGCGGCCAGGGGCAGGGTGAGGGTGAGGGCGAGCAGGAGTTGGGCGGTGGCGCGAGTGATGTGCGTACGCATGTGTTCCCCCGGGTCCGACGCTGACACTGTCGTGACTGTGACGCGTCGGACCCGGTTAGCGTTCGCTTCTACGGTCTCCTGAGGGGCACTTGGGCGGAGTGCACGGGCTCGGTGTCCGCGCTCGGGGCCGGCTCGTCGAAGCACTCGACGAGCAAGTCGCCGCGCAGATCGTCGAGTTCGCTCTGGGCCTCCGCCAGGAAGGCGGCGGCCCACGCCTCCAGGGACGAGTCCCGCAACGCCGTGTTCGGGACCCGGGCGAACTCCGGCCCGCCCAGCCCGTGCCAGCCGGCCCACGGCTCGTCGTCGGTACGAATGCGCACGCGATACCAGTAGGACTGCCAGTAGGGGTCCCTCACCTGCCGGTGTGCGTGATGAATCCGGCCCAGGTGGTGGGGGAGAGGGTGAGTTGGGGACCGGCCTTGTCCTTGGAGTCGCGGATGTGGATGGTGGTGGGGGAGGTGGCTACCTCGACGCAGTCGTCGCCTTCGGAGCCGCTGTACGTGGACTTGCGCCAGGTGAGGGCGACTTCGACGCAGTCATCGCCTTGGGAGCCGCTGTAACTGCTCTTGAACCAGGGCAGGTTGGCCGTCGTCCTCATAGTGCTCCTCGCATCCGCTCCAGCAGGCTCCGGGAGTCTTCTGGTGTCAGAGCCTGCGAGCGCAGTTTCGCATACCGCTGCTGGAGGATGCTGATCTCTTTCGGGTCAGAGATGAGGCGGCCGTTCTTCTGCCCCTCGGAGTAGCCGAACCACTTGTTCTGCGGCGTCTCCAGCAGTCGCAACGGCCCGTCCAGCCCCGCGTGTACGGGCTGCCGCAGCGGCATGATCTGGATCTCCACGTTCCAGTGCTGGTCGATCACGCCCAGCAGGTGGTCGAGCAGTTCCCGCGTGACCTCCTCGCCGCCCGTGTGCCGCTCCAGCACCGCCTGTTCGACGATGAAGCTGAACGAGCACGGCGGATTCCGCTCCACGGAGAGCAGCTTCTGCCGTTCCTGTCGGGCTTCGATCCGCCTGTTCAACTCCTCCTCGGCGGGGCGCGGCGGCACACTCGTGGTCACGGCCCGCGCGTATGCCTCCGTCTGCAACAGACCCGGAACCAGGCGGCATTCGTACGTACACAGACTGACCGCCGTCCCCTCCATCTGCGCCCACCGCCGGAACCACGCAGCCAGCCCCGGCTGCCGGTTCAGATGCTCCGCCGCCTTCCTCAGCGCCCCCGTGTTGCCCAGGGCCACGTCCGCCCGGTCCACGAACACCGGATCCGGCATGCGCCTCCCCAACTCCACGGAGGCCACCGTATGTTCGGAGAACTGCACCGCGTCCGCCAGCTCCTTCCTGCTCATCCCCATGTGTTCGCGCAGCGCCTGCACCACCGCCCCGAACGTCCGCAGGCTGTCCGAGTACTCCGGCTCGCCGCCCGTCTTCCCCTGCGTGCCCTCAGCCATCGTCGGCCACCTCTCGCGCACTCGCCCCGCTGCACACATCCGATCCGTCCATGGTCACGCCTGGTGATGAGTACTGTCCAGCCCGTAACCACGTACGCTGCCCCGGCGTACACGGCTCCGACCTGGTGAAGTGCTGCTCCCGCCCGGCACATTGGGCTCATGAGCGCACCTTCAGCCCCTCAACACCCGGTTACCGTACGTATGTTCAAGCAGCGACTCAGTGCCACCCCGAGAGGCGCCCGCCTCGCCCGCCGCTTCGCCGTGGGCACGCTGAACACCTGGCACATCCCGTACGGCTCGGACGTCTCCGAGGCCGTCGGGCTGATCGTCGGGGAGCTGGCCGCGAACGCGGTGACCCACGGACGCGTCCCCGGGCGGGACTTCGAGCTGCGGCTCGCGCTCGTCACGGGCAGCGTGCGCGTCGAGGTCACCGACAGCCACAGCGGCGAGCGTCCGCCGGGACCGGAGAACGTACAGGCTCCGTCGCCGCTGGCGGAGTCGGGGCGAGGACTGCTCGTCGTCGACGCGGTGGCGGACCGGTGGGAGGTGCTGGACCGGGAGCCGCCGGGGAAGACGGTACGGGCCGAGGTGGACGTACCGGGGTGGCTGCCGTTGGTGCGACGGGCTTAGGGGCGGATCATCCTCGTCGGAGACTGGAGGATGATGATCCATGACTGACGACGGGGAGCTGGTGTGATGTGGGGACTCTGATCGACATTCTCTTGGGCAGGACTGTCGCGCGCCGAACGGTGGCGTTGATCCGCTCGACGACTCGCGAACGCGCCGCTCGACGCAGCGCCGAACTGGCCGAATCCGGCTCGACCAGGCTCCCGTGCAGGGTGTCCTGGAAGGCAGGCACCGGAAGAAAGACGTTCGTTTACGGCAAGATCGTGGTCGGCGTAGATGGGGAGTTGGCGTTCTCCCGACAGTGGAGGAACCCGGTGAAGCTGCCCCGGGACGAGTCGGTTCACCGCGAGGCGAGTTGGCGGCCGGGGCTGGTGAACCTGCGCTATACCGCTCCGGGTGAGGACGAAGTCCGCTTCCTGCTCAGCGAGCGGGACGCCGACACCCTTGAGGGGCTCCTGCGTGGCGGACGCTGATGACCAGAGTCGGTAAGGCGAAGGCCGTACGCCTGGCCATGGAGGACGCAGTCAAGCTCCACCTGCGCCAGGAGTTCTTCGACGCCATGGACTCCGGCGAACTCGACTTCAGCGAAATCATCGAGACCACCGGCCCGCGCGACGCCGACGGCTCCCTCAAGCGCACCGGCGGTCAGGCGACCTGACGCAGGACCGCTACCGCTGGACGCGCCGACGCCCAGGCTCAGGATCCGTCCGGCCTGGGAGTCGGCGCACAGGGCAGGTCAGGACTGGAGCGTGGGCAGGACCGCCTTGGCCGCCAACCAGCTCGTACCCGCCGCTGCCGTGGTCTTCAGGGCGTTGACGTCGATGGGCGGGCCGGCCGGGCCCGGGGAGACGATCCTGGCGTCCCAGCCGTAGTTGCCGTTGTACGCGGTGCAGGTGATCTGTTCCTCGACGATGGGACGGACCGGGCCCGGCTCCCTGACCGTCACGGTCACACACACCGGGTCCAGCTTGGCCACGATCGTGTTGTGGGTGTTGACCAGGGTGCCCTTCAGCCCGGCGGTGTCGAAGCCGGCGCGCGCCCGGGCGACCAGCGAGATCGGGCCCACCGCGTTGACGGCGAAGCCGAGTTGGTCCGCCGCCGCCTTGTCGGAGACGGCGCTGAGGAGACTCTCGATCCGGGTCACGCAGCCCGTGGTGTCGCGGGCGAACGCCTGAAGCGTGTCCGTCGTGAAGCGCGTGATGTCGGCGAAGTCGATGACGGCCTGCCGGGCACAGGCCCGTGCGTCCGCCGTGGCGACCTGGTCGATGTGCGAGAGGATCTCCGACTTCGCCGAGTCGATCGCGCTCAGGATCTGCTGTGTCGCCTCCTCCAACGTCAGAGCCTGGCTCGCGGCGTACGCCTGGTAGGCCGCGTACGCCGCCTTCACCACCGCGACGTAGTCGATGGCCAGTACGGATGGCTGCGCGTGTGCCGCGCCGGTCGCTGTGACCGGTGTTGCCGGCGCGGCCTGAACTGCCTGTGTGCCCAAGGGAATCATGGCCGTGGCGGCGAGTACCACGCCCGCCGCTCTGGTCGCCCATAACGCTCTCATCGTGCTCCCCTCATGAAAGATCGCGGATTCCGCCCGTCGCGAGGACGACTCTTCCAGCGACCGGGGAGGGGCGTCTTCGTGACATCGGGTGAAACGACCCACCGCCGACGCCGCGCTTTCACCCGATGCCACAAGGAGATGCCACGAGGAGAACAGGAGGCGGGGCGGGTCGCCTTCAGTTTTCCCTCAGCTTCGGACCCCACCGTGGCCCCATGTCAGCACACCGCCCCCGTACCCCCGAAACCGAGCGCAGCCGCCGCTGGTTCATGAACAAGGCGCTGCTCACCGGTGGGGTCGCCGCCCTGGCGACCATGACCGGCTGCTCCTCTGGATCCTCCGACTCGGCGAGTACGAGTGCCTCGGCCTCCTCCTCGTACGGCGGCCCCCCGAACGGCATGCCCTCCGGCGGGCCCGGTGGTGGAGGTGCCCCCGGTGGCGGAGGGATGGGACCCGGGGCCAGTGAGGTCAAGTACGCCGACTTCACCGGTGTCACGACCGACGGGAAGATCGTCGACGACCTCTACTCCATCCACGCCACCGACGTGTCGACCGACTCCGTCGTCAAGGCCGCGCAGGCCTTCCTCGACGGGCTCTCCAGCGCCCAGCGGAAGTCCTGCGTCTTCGACGTGGACGACGACGAGTGGCTGAAGTGGAGCAACGTCGACGGGTACGAACGGCAGGGCGTCCGGATGGGCGACATCACCGACAAGCAGCGCGACCTCGGATACGCGCTGCTCGGTACCGCGCTGTCCGCCGACGGGCTCACCCAGACCCGCAACATCATGAAGCTCAACGCGTTCCTCGGCGACTACAGCGGCGGTGGGAGAGACACTCTCACCGAAGGTGCCTACTTCTTCACCTTCATGGGGACCCCTTCCACCACCAAGCCCTGGGGGTTCCAGTACGAGGGTCATCACGTCGCCATCAACTACTTCGTCCTCGGTGACCAGGTCGTCATGACCCCGACCTTCATGGGCTCCGAACCGACCTCCGCCACCTACGACGGCGAGAAGATCACCCTCTTCAAGAAGGAGACCGCCGCCGGTCTTGCCGTGCTGCGCGCGCTGACCGACGCCCAGCGCAAGAAGGTGATCTCCTCGGAGACCAAGGCCGGCGACAACCTGAAGGCCGGCGCCGGGCAGGACAACCTCAAGCTGGCCTACCAGGGCCTGGCCGCCGCCCAGTTCAGCGACACCGCGCGCGACAAGCTGCTCGACCTGGTGCGGGTGTACGTCGGCAACATGGCCGACGCGCACGCGGAGGTACGGATGTCCGAGGTGGAGGACCATCTCGACGACACGTACTTCTACTGGATCGGCGAGACCAAGGATTCCTCCGCCTTCTACTACCGCGTGCACAGTCCCGTCGTACTCATCGAGTACGACGCCCAGTCGCCCCTCGCCTACGGCAACAAGTCCTCAACCGGAGGCACCGGCGGCGGCACGGGCGGGCCCGGCGGTACGCCCACCCAGCAGCACATCCACACCATCATCCGGACCCCGAACGGCGGCGACTACGGCGTCGATCTGCTCAAACTCCATCTGGAGAACGACCACTGACGCGTCGTCAGTACAGAAGCTTCAGTACAGAAACTGAAGGGCCGTCACCCGGGCATGGGTGACGGCCCTTCAGCGAATCCGTACGGACACCGACCGGGCCGGGTCAGCTCACCTGGCCCATGCCCGCCGCGTTCGGCCAGCTCTGGGCGGCGGGCCAGCCCGTCGCCGGGGCCGGGGCCAGGCCCGGGCCGGTGGTGCCGCGGACCTGGGCGGCGGTGAGGCCGTTGCGGGCCGGGACGCCGGACGGGGTGGGCTGCTGCTGGCCCATCGGCATCTGGGGCTGCTGCATCATCTGCGGCTGGGGGACCTGCTGCGGCTGCTGCATGGGCATCTGCATCTGCATGCCAGCGCCGCCGTAGCTCTGCGCACCGCCGTAGCTCTGCGCGGCCATCGCGGCCGGCATCTGCTGCATGGCGGCGGGCATTGGCATGGCCGGTGCGGGGGACGGCATGCCGGTACCGAGGGCCTGAGCGGCAAGGCCGGGCATACCGCCCCCGTTGGTGGCACCGACGAGTCGGTCCACCGCCGCCGTGCCCGAGCTGTAGTTGGTCCCTGTACCCAGCTCGGGCACGGCGGCTCCCCTCCGGCTCCCGTAGAGCACCTGTTCCAGGCCGGACACCAGGCGACGCACATCCACCTGGGGGCGCACCACGAGACGCACGAAGCGGCTGGAGGATCCGATCTTGTTGCCGCACTCGCGGATCAGGATGCGGTGCTCGGTGAGCATCCGGTCCCGGACCACGGTGCCCTCGGCGCCGACGGGAAGGCGCACGAAGAGGAAGTTGCCCTGCGACGGGTAGACCGTCAGGCCGGGCAGGGAGGAGAGCTGGCTCGCCATGTCGAGGCGGTCACGGCGGACCTGCTGGAGGCTCTGCATGTACTCCTGGCCGTGCTCCTTGAGCATGAACACCACGTACTCGGCGAAGGCGTTGAGGTTCCACTTCGGCAGCATCGAACGGACGCGGCCCGCGAGCGACGGGTTGGCGACCATGTAGCCGAAGCGGATGCCGTGCAGACCGAAGTTCTTGCCGAGGCTGCGCAGGACGATCACGTTGGGGCGGATCATCGCCTCCTGCACGACGCTCGGTTCGGCCTCCGCGTCGGCGAACTCCAGGAACGACTCGTCGATGATGATCAGGTCGAGGTCGGCCATCGCGTCCATGAACTGCACGAGCGCGTGCTTGTGCAGGAAGCCGCCGTCGGGGTTGTTCGGGTTGCAGATGACGGCGACCCGGGTGCCACGCGCCCGGATGAACTCGGCGTACTGGGCGAGGTCGAGGTTGAAGCCGCTGGACTCCTGGAGCGGGAACATGTCGACCCGCTTGCCGGTCTCCATGGGCTGGTCGGTCCAGCGGCCGAAGGTGGGGACGGGGACGGCGAGGGATTCGCGGACCAGCAAGTGGTCGATCCACGTGATCAGTTCGGTCGAGCCGTTGCCCATCGCCACTGCCTGCGGCGGCAGTTGGAGCAGATTGCACAGCTCGGCGGTGATCGTGTCGGCGCTGCTCGGGTAGAACGTGATGATGTCACGCAGCCGCGCCGACATGGTGTCCATCATGGCCGGGGTGGGGAAGTACGGGTTACAGGGAATGCAGAAGTCGACCGGACCGGTCCCGTCGCTCTCTCGCGCCAGCGCAGCCATGGACGGGCTGTGGGCCGCCGTGCTGCGAAAGAGCGAGGTGACGTTGTCGGCCATGGAACCTCCGTATGTGGCGAACCCGTTGGGGAGGACGGGCCCTCCGACTCTTGGGTGGCCCGCGCGGGGGAGCGCGGGCCGCCTCTAGATACGGATGCCTGTGGGGCGCTGTTCAACGGCTGTGGTTTCGATGGGAAATTGTGAAACTCCTGTGAAGCCGATCACCGCAGTCACGCGTCGAACGAGTGGATTGTCGTCGTCCGGTAGGTCTCGCCGGGGCGCAGCACCGTGGACGGGAAGTCCGGCCGGTTCGGCGAGTCCGGGTGGTGCTGGGTCTCCAGGCACAGGGCGTCGCCCTGCCGGTAGATGCTGCCGCCGGTGCCGACGAGGGTGCCGTCGAGGAAGTTCCCCGAGTAGAACTGGAGGCCCGGCTCGGTGGTCGCGATGCTCAGCGTGCGCCCGGACGCCGGGTCCTTGAGGGTGGCCACCTGCTGCGGCTCCGCCGTCACGCCCTTGTCGAGCACCCAGTTGTGGTCGAAGCCCTTGGCATACAGCAGCTGTTGGTGGGCGGCGCGCAGATCCGCGCCGACCGTCTTGGGCGCGCGGAAGTCGAAGGGGGTGCCCACGACCTCGGCCGGCTCACCGGCGGGGATCAGGCCGGCGTCGACGGGGGTGTAGCGGGCGGCGGCGATCTCCAGCTCGTGACCGAGGACCGAGCCGCCGCTCTCGCCGGCGAGGTTCCAGTAGACGTGGCTGGTGAGGTTGACGACGGTGGCCTTGTCGGTGGTCGCCTCGTAGTCGATCCGCCAGTCGCCGTCCTCGGTGAGGGTGTAGGTGACCTTCGTCGAGAGGGCGCCGGGGAAGCCCATCTCGCCGTCGGCACTGGTGAGTCGGAGACGCAGGCCGACGTCCGTGCCCTGCTCGAAGGGCTCGATGTCCCACACCCGCTTGTCGAAGCCCTCGGCCCCGCCGTGCAGGCTGTTCTCGCCGTCGTTGACGGACAGTTGGTACGAGGTGCCGTCCAGCGTGAACCGGCCCGCGCCGATCCGGTTGCCGTACCGGCCGATCAGCGCGCCGAAGTACGGGCTGGAGGCGACGTACTCCTCGATGCTGTCGAAGCCCAGGGAGACATTGGCGTACCGGCCCTCGCGGTCCGGGATCTCCAGGGACTGCACGATCCCGCCGTACGACAGGACCTTCAGCCGGGTGCCGCCGTTCTCCAGCGACCAGCGGTGGATCTCCGTCCCGTCGGCGAGCTTGCCGAAGAGTTCCTTCACGGGGTTCTGCCTCCCATAACGACGTACAAATAACGATGTACAAAAGCCGAAGGGTCCCGCGGACAGCCGCCCACGGGACCCACGACACGACCTGCCGGCGAACTACCTGCCTACGAACCGACCTTGCGCTTGTTCCAGACGTCGAAGCCGACCGCCGCCAGCAGGGCCAGGCCCTTGATGACCTGCTGCCAGTCGGAGCCGACACTCAGGAGGTTCATGCCGTTGTTCAGCACGCCGAGGACGAGACCGCCGATGATCGCGCCGAGGATGGTGCCGACCCCGCCGCTCATGGACGCGCCACCGATGAACGCCGAGGCGATCGCCTCGAGTTCGTAGTTGAGGCCCGCCTTCGGCGAAGCCGCGTTGAGGCGGGCGGCGATGGCCATACCCGCCAGGGCCGCGAGCGCGCCCATGTTCAGGAAGACCAGGAAGGTGACCTTCTTGTCCCTGACGCCGGACAGCTTCGCCGCCGGAAGGTTGCCGCCGATCGCGTAGATGTGGCGGCCGAAGACGGCGTTGCGCATGACGTAGCCGTAGCCGACCACCAGGACACCGAGGATCAGGAGGATGATCGGCGCGCCCTTGTAGCTGGCGAGCAGCATCGTGACGACGAGGATCGCCGCGCTGATGGCGACGAGCTTGAGCAGGAAGATGTTCCTGGGCAGCACCTCCAGCGCGAACTCCTGCTGGCGCTTGCGGTCGCGGACCTCCTGCAGAACCGCGAAGACGATCAGGGCGAGGCCCAGCAGCAGCGTGAGGTTGTGGTAGTTGGTGTCCGGACCGGCCGCCGGCAGGAAGCCGTTGCCCATCTTCTGCAGCCCGTCCGGGAACGGGCCGAGGGTCTGCCCCTCCAGCAGGATCTCCGTCAGACCGCGGAAGATCAGCATGCCGGCGAGGGTGACGATGAACGACGGTATGCCGCCGTACGCGATGAAGAATCCCTGCACCGCGCCCGCCAGCGCGCCCATCAGCAGGCACAGCACTATGGCGACCGGCCACGGCACATCGTGCCGCACCGTCAGCACGGCCGCGAACGCGCCCACGAACGCCGTCAACGAGCCGACCGAGAGGTCGATGTGGCCCGCGATGATCACCAGCATCATGCCGATCGCGAGGATCAGGATGTAGCTGTTCTGCAGGACCAGGTTGGAGACGTTGCGCGGCAGCAGCAGGTCGCCGTCGGTCCAGACCGCGAAGAGGGCGACGATCAGGCCGAGGGCTATCAGCATGCCGTACTGGCGCATGTTGCGGCGCAGGCCGTCCAGCACCAGCTGGAGCAGGCCGCCGCCGGTGGCCGAGCCGCCGGACTTCCCGGGCGGCGCGGGGGCCGGGGTCTTGGCGGTCACATCCGTGCTCATCGGGATACCTCTTTGTCCTTCGTCATCTGGCGCATCAGCACTTCCTGCGTGGCCTCGGCCCGCGGGAACTCGCCCGTGAGCCGCCCGGCGGCCATGGTGTAGATGCGGTCGCACATACCGAGCAGTTCGGGCAGCTCGGAGGAGATGAAGACGACCGCCTTGCCCTCGGCGGCCAGCTTGTCGATCACCGTGTAGATCTCGAACTTGGCGCCCACGTCGATCCCGCGGGTCGGCTCGTCCAGGATCAGGACCTCCGGGCCCGCGAAGATCCACTTGCTGAGGACGACCTTCTGCTGGTTGCCGCCCGACAGCTTGCCCACCGGCTCGAAGACGGTCGGCGCCTTGATGTTCATGGACTTGCGGAAGCCCTCGGAGACCTGCCGCTCCGCGTGCTCGTCGACGACACCGCGCTTGGAGACCTTGCCCAGGGCACTGAGCGAGATGTTGCGGTTGATGGTGTCGATGAGGTTGAGGCCGTAGTGCTTGCGGTCCTCGGTGACGTACGCGATCCCGTGCCCGACCGCCTCGGGCACGCTCTTCGTACGGATCTCCTTGCCGTCCCTCAGGACCGTGCCGCTCGTGTACCGGCCGTAGGTGCGCCCGAAGACACTCATCGCGAGTTCGGTGCGGCCGGCGCCCATCAGGCCCGCGATCCCGACGATCTCGCCGCGCTTGACGTTGATCGACACATCGTCGACCACCTTGCGCTGCTGGTCGATCGGGTGGTGCACGGTCCAGTTGCGGACCTCCAGGGCCGGGGCCGCGCCCACCTCTCCCTCGTACGGGGTGCGCTCGGGGAACCGGTGGTCGAGATCGCGGCCGACCATTCCGCTGATGATCCGGTCCTCGGTGGTCTCCGCCGCCTTCACGTCGAGGGTCTCGATGGACCGCCCGTCGCGCAGGATCGTCACCGAGTCGGCGACCTTGCGGATCTCGTTGAGCTTGTGGGAGATGATGATCGAGGTGATGCCCTGGTTCTTCAACTCCAGGATGAGATCGAGGAGTTTACCGCTGTCCTCGTCGTTCAGCGCCGCGGTCGGCTCGTCGAGGATGAGCAGCTTCACCTTCTTCGACAGCGCCTTCGCGATCTCCACGAGCTGCTGCTTGCCCACGCCGATGTCGGTGACGCGGGTCTCCGGGTGGTCGTCGAGGCCGACCCGGCGCAGCAGCTGGGACGCGTGCCGCAGGGTCTCGTTCCAGTTGATGAAACCGCGCGTGGCGTGCTCGTTGCCCAGGAAGATGTTCTCCGCGATGGAGAGATACGGCACCAGGGCCAGTTCCTGGTGGATGATCACGATGCCGTGCTGCTCGCTGGCCCTGATGTCCTTGAAGGTGGAGATCTCTCCCTCGAAGAGGATGTCCCCCTCGTAACTCCCGTGCGGGTGGACGCCGGAGAGGACCTTCATCAAGGTCGACTTGCCGGCGCCGTTCTCCCCGCAGATGGCATGGACCTCGCCCTGACGGACGGTCAGCGTGACGTCCGACAGCGCCTTGACGCCAGGAAAGGTCTTGATGATCGAGCGCATTTCCAGGACGGGTCCCGCCATGGTCGTGCCTTCCAATCCCTAGGATGCGGCGGTTACTTGAGGTCGCTCGCCTTGATGTAGCCCGAGTCGACGACGACCTTCTGGTAGTTGGCCTTGTCGACGCTCACCGGCACCAGCAGGTACGCGGGCACGACCTTCGAGCCGTTGTCGTACGTCTTGGTGTCGTTGGTCTCCGGCGTCTTGCCGTTGAGCGCCGCGTCGACCATGTTCGCGGCCACCTTGGCGAGTTCACGGGTGTCCTTGTAGACGGTCATCGACTGTTCGTCCGCGATGATCGACTTCACCGAGGCGACCTCGGCGTCCTGGCCGGTGACGACCGGCAGCGGCTTGCTCGCGCTGCCGTAGCCGTCCGACTTCAGCGCCGAGATGATGCCGATGGAGATACCGTCGTACGGCGAGAGCACCGCGTCGACCTTGCCGCTCTTGTACGAGGCGGTGAGGATGTCGTCCATGCGCCGCTGCGCGGTGGCACCGTCCCAGCGCAGGGTGGTGACCTGGGTCAGCTCGGTCTGGCCGGACTTGACGACGAGCTGCTTCTTGTCGATGTACGGCTGGAGGACCTTCATCGCGCCGCCGAAGAAGTACCGCGTGTTGTTGTCGTCGTTGGAGCCCGCGAACAGCTCGATGTTGAACGGGCCCTTCTTGGAGCCGTCCGCCAGACCGAGCTTCTCCAGGATGTAGTTGCCCTGGAGCTCGCCGACCTTCTCGTTGTCGAAGGACGCGTAGTAGTCGACGTTCTTCGTGCCGAGGATCAGGCGGTCGTAGGAGATCACCGGGATCTTGGCGTCCGCGGCCTGCTGCAGCACGTTGTTCAGCGACTTGTTGTCGATCGCGGCGACGATCAGCGCGTCCACGCCCTGCGTGATCATGTTCTCGATCTGCGAGACCTGCTGGTCCGGCTCGTCCTCGCCGAAGACCAGCTTGGTCTTGAAGCCCTTGGACTCCAGGTTCTTGACCACGTTGGCGCCGTCGGCGATCCAGCGCTCGGAGGACTTGGTCGGCATGGAGATGCCGATGGTGGCGTCCTTGGCGTCGTCCGAGCCCGCCTCGCTGCCACCCTCACTGCTCTGACCGCAGGCGGTGAGGGAGAGGGCGAGAGCGGCGGAGGAGGCTATGGCGGAGAGAGCGGCTCTGCGAGTACGCATGATCATCATCCTTGATGTCGTGAGGCCTGGAGCTGGAGCTGGGGCTGAACCGGAGCGGTCTGGCGGTACGGGCGCCCTGTGGGCTGAGCGAGGAGAGACCGAGAGCAGTCGTGTCGGAGTCTGTTCGACTGCGTCGTGTTTTGTGAAGGGGCGTTGTCCGTAACGTTATGCAGGCGTTTCGAACCGCTTCAGAGGGCCCGGCAGACGCGAGCCGAGCGGCGCCATGTCGCCGTCCGCCCCGTGCCGTGCGAGCAGGTCCAGGGCGAGCCGGCCGCGCCGCACCCGCTCCTTGGCCGTGGACAGCGTCAGGTCGCGCATGTGGTTCCCGTAGGGGTAGATCCCCGGCGCCTTCGACAGCCCGAACTTGAGGTAGAGCGGTGCGCCGCGCCGGATCAGCTCGGCGACCTCGTACATCCGCACATAGCCGCCGAGATCGTCCGGCGCCTCGATGTACATGTCCATCGGAGCGGCCGACACCCGCCGGATCTCGGTGAGATGATCGAGCGTCAGATCGCTCGGTACGTTGATCGAGTCGCCGCCGAGGTTCTCGTACACGGCGTACGCGCTCGGGTTCACGGGACCGATCAGCGCCGACACCTTGAGCGTCGTGTCGGCCGGGATGATGCCGGCAACTCGCGCCCGGTGCAGGGTCCACAGCACGCCCTCGTCGGCGACGAGCAGGCACTGGACGCCCAACTCCGTTGCCCGGACGGCGTCTTCGACGCACCCGGCGACCGCGTCATGGCCCCGGGCGCGCAGTCCGCCGCCCTTGGAGTCGGTGCGCGTGGAGCCGCCGATGTCCCAGGTGCCGCGCGGACCGGTGAACAGGCACAGCTCGATGTCGCGCTCGGCCGTCGCCTCCACCATCTCGGTGATCTCGGCGTCGGTGAGCATCCAGACACCGCTGCCCTGGCTGACCCGGTGGATCGGCACATCGAGCCGCGAGGCCTCCTTGAGGACGACGCCGAGCGCCTCGGGCCCCTCCACGGAGGGCACCTCGGTACGCCAGCGACCGCCGCCGCCGAAGGTGTGCGGGGAGGCGTCGGAGGGGTCGAGTGCGGGCACGTCCAGGCCGAGCGCGGCGAGCGCCTGCTCTCCGGGGCGTCGGGCTGCGGAGGCGGTGGTGTCGGTCACTATCTGTCCTTCAGGTTCGGCAGGTTCGGTATTTCGGACGAGGTTCGCGGCTCTGGGTGCACAAGGCTTTGGATGTACGCCGGTACGGGGTCGTCAGGTACCCCGTACCGGCGTACGGCTCAGGGGTGTGTCATGGCCGCAGCAGGACCTTTCCGACCTTCGGGTCGCCGGACCCCACCAACTCGATGGCCTGCGGAAACTCCTCCAACGGCAGCTCGTGCGTGACCAGCGGCAGCGGATCGAGGAGCCCGGCCCCGAAGACCCGCACCGTGTGCGCCCACGCGTCCGGCGCGGCACCGAACACGGTGTGCACCTCCAGCTGCCGTACGACGAGATCCGTCGGGTCGAGCCCGTCCGCGCCCGGCGCCGGAATGCCCGTGAGCACCAGCCGGCCACCGCGCCGCAGCAGGGCGGCGGCGGTACGCGCCGCGTCGGCGGACCCGGCGGTCTCGATGACGACGTCGAAGTCGTCGGGGAGTTCCTGGTCCTTCGTACGGAACTCCGTGGCACCGAACTTCTTCGACAGCTCGGCCCGGTCCGGACGCGTCCCCACGACCAGCAGCTCGGACGGCGAACCCGCCTTCAGGAACTGGACGGCGAACATCCCGAGCGTCCCGGTGCCCACCACGGCGACCCGCTCACCCGGCACGGCCTTCGCCTTGAGCGCGGCGGCGGCGATGCACGCGGCCGGCTCAAGGAGCGCAGCCGCCGTCAGATCCGCGTCCTCCGGCAGCACGTGCAGCAGCCGCGCGGGCAGCGTCAGCGTGGTCGCCATCGCACCGGGCTCGGTGAACCCGGTCTCCTCGTACCCGGCCGTGCACAACGTTGTCTCGCCCGCGTGACAGCGGTCGCACACCTGGCAGTTGCGGAAGCCCTCCCCAACCACCTTGCGCCCTACGAGGGTTGCCGGCACCCCGGCCCCGACCGCCGCCACCGTCCCGGACCACTCGTGGCCCGGCGTGAGCGGGTAACGGACGTACCCCTCGGGCCTGTTGCCCTGGTAGACCTCGCGGTCGCTGCCGCAGATCCCGGCCGCGTGCACCCGTACGAGGGCCTCGCCGGCCTCCGGCTGCCGAGGCTCGTGCGGCACCAGCCGGTGCTCGCCCGGAGCCTCGATCACCACCGCGCTGCTCACTCGGTCCCCTTGGGCTTGCGCTGCTCCCAGCCCTCGGCCCACAGGTCGAAGCGGGCCTGCTGCTGCGGGAACTCCGCCGCCGCGTCCACGTCCAGCTCGACACCGAGGCCGGGCTTGTCGGAGAGGTGGAAGTAGCCGTCCACGACCTCCGGGGCACCCGAGACGACCTTCTTGATCTCCGCGTCCGCGAAGTCGTTGAAGTGTTCGAGGATCTTGAAGTTGGGGGAGGTGAACCCGACCTGGAGCGAGGCGGCCGTCAGGACCGGCCCACCCACGTTGTGCGGCGCGACCAGCACGTAGTGCGCCTCGGCGGTCGCGGCCAGCTTGCGGGTCTCCCAGATGCCGCCGATGTGACCGACGTCCGGCTGGATGATGTCCACGGCCTGGCTCTCGAACAGTTCCCGGAACTCGATCCGGTCGTGGATCCGCTCACCCGTGGCCACCGGGATGTCGACCTTCGCGGCGACCTTCTCCAGCGCCTTCAGGTTCTCCGGCGGGCACGGCTCCTCCAGCCACGCGGGCTTGAAGGGCGCCAGCTCCTTGGCGAGCCGGATGGCGGTGGCGGGGGAGAAGCGGCCGTGCATCTCCAGCATCAGCTCGGAGTCCGGCCCGATCGCGTCGCGCACGGCCTCGATCAGGGAGACCGCGTACAGGCTCTGCTCGTGGTCCAGCTCGAAGTGGCCGGTCCCGAAGGGGTCGATCTTGAGCGCCTTGTAACCGCGCTCCATGACCTGCTGGGCCGCCTTGTGGTACGCCTCCGGGGTGCGCTCGGTGGTGTACCAGCCGTTGGCGTACGCCTTGACCTTGTCGGTGACCTTGCCGCCGAGGAGCTGCCACACCGGTATGCCCAGGGCCTTGCCCTTGATGTCCCAGCAGGCCATCTCGATCACGGCGATGCCGGACATCACGATCTCGCCGGCCCGCCCGTAGTCGCCGTACTTCATCCGGCGGACCAGGTCCTCGACAGCGAACGGGTCGGAGCCGAGAATGTGGTTGGCCTCGGCCTCGCGCAGATAGCCGAGCAGCGCGTCGGTGTGGCCCAGCATGCGGGTCTCGCCGACGCCGGTGAGTCCCTCGTCGGTGTGCACCTGGACGTAGGTCAGGTTCCGCCACGGCGTCCCGACCACGTGCGTGCTGATTCCCGTGATGCGCACGGTACTCCCTAAGTCCTGTGGCCTGTTCGAGATATCGTCACTTGTTCGAAATGCTGTCGCGACAGTAAGGATGCTTCGGCCGGGGTGTCAATGGGTCGAACGCACATCGCTTTGCCGTGTCGTGGACGGCCGTCATCCGCGCCCACATCGCCGCGCCGCAGCCCTCCCGCCCGCTGCTTGCCGCGTTATGCAACCGTGACGCCTTCCTGATGCAGCCCTCTTGACCGCCATGAATTGTTAGCGCTCACAATGACCTCCGCGTTCACCAGTTGTGACCCAACGCAATCCAAGGAGGTACCGGCGTCATGTCGGCAGTGCCCCAACTGGCCTTTCCGCCCGGTGCCTTGGGGCAGTCCCGAGCCCCGGCGTGAAGCCGGCGGCACGGAAACGACCGCCCGCACCACGGGACTTACCCGCACAGGACTTACCGGACTTGTCCGCAGACGACCGCCAGGGAGGTGCCGCCGTGAGCAACCCGCAGAGCAACTCGCAGCTCCGGCCGCCCACCATGGCCGACGTGGCACGCCAGGCCGGCGTGTCCCACCAGACCGTGTCCCGCGTCCTGGGGGACCACCCCAACGTACGGATCGAGACCCGGGCCAGGGTGCTGCACGCCATCGAGGAGATGGGCTACCGCCGCAACTCCTCCGCCCGGGCCCTGGCGACCCGGCGCACCCTGACCCTGGGTGTCGTCGCCTCCAACACCACGCTCTACGGACCGGCCAGCACGCTGTTCGCGCTGGAGGACGCGGCGCGTGCCGAGGGGTATCTCGTCTCGACGGTCAGTCTGCGCGAACTGACGGTGGAGACGCTGTCCGAGGCCCTGGACCGCCTCAGTGAGGGCGGGGTGGAAGGGGTGATCGCCCTCGCCCCGCAGCGCTCGGCGGTCGAGGCCCTCACCGAACTCCGCCACCCCTTCCCGGTGGTGGCCGTCGGAACCGGGTCCGGCGTGGAGATCCCCAGCGTCAACGTCGACCAGCGACTGGGCGCGCGGCTCGCCACCGGCCATCTGCTCGCCATGGGCCACCGCACGGTCTGGCATCTCGCCGGGCCCGAGGACTGGCAGGAGGCGGCGGACCGGGCCGACGGCTGGCGGGCGACCCTCGAAGCGGCGGGGGTGGAACCGCCGTCGCCGCTGCGCGGGGACTGGAGCCCGCTGTCGGGTTACCGGGCCGGCCAGGAACTGGCGGGCTGGGTGGGCCGTGGCCTGACCGCCGTGTTCGTGGCCAACGACCAGATGGCACTGGGGGTGCTGCGGGCCCTGCGGGAGGCGGGCGTGCGCACTCCCCAGGACGTCGCGGTGGTCGGCTTCGACGACATCCCGGAGTCGGAGTTCTTCGCCCCGCCGCTCACCACCGTCCGGCAGGACTTCTCGGCGGTGGGTACGAGGTCCATCGCCCTGCTGCTGGACCTCATCGAGGGCCGGACGCCCTCCGGGACCTCCTCCCGGGTCGCCATCGAACCCCAACTCCTCGTCCGCGCAAGCACGTTCCCGTACCAACCGTAGTCACGAACCCGGCCGCCCCTGCTCTCGCTATGCGGTCGAAATCTCGAACAGTGATCGGCAGGCTGGACGCACTGCGATCCGGTTTCTTCAAAGGAGAAGAACATGCTCAACAGACGGAACTTCCTCACTGCGGCGGTCGGCGTGGCGGCGGCGACGGGCCTGGCGGCCTGCGCCAAGGAGGACGACAGCTCCACCGGCTCCACCTCCGGTGGCAGCAAGGCGCTCGTCCTCGGTTTCTCCCAGGTCGGCTCGGAGAGCGGCTGGCGCAGCGCCAACACCGACTCGGTGAAGGACGCGGCCAAGACGGCGGGCTACACCCTCAAGTTCTCCGACGCGCAGCAGAAGCAGGAGAACCAGATCTCCGCGATCCGCAGCTACATCACCCAGGGCGTCGACGTCATCGCCTTCTCCCCGGTGGTCGTCACCGGCTGGGACGCGGTGCTGAAGGAGGCCAAGGCCAAGAAGATCCCGGTGGTCCTCACCGACCGCTCCGTCGAGACCTCCGACGAGTCCCTGTACGTCACCCTGGTCGGCTCCGACTTCACGGACGAGGGCCGCCGCGCCGCCAAGATCCTGGAGAAGGTCCTGGAGAAGGCCGGCAAGAAGGGTGCCGTGAAGATCGCCCAGCTGGAGGGCACCACCGGTGCCGCCCCCGCGATCGAGCGCGCCAAGGGCTTCAAGGAGGTCATGGACGCCGACCACGCCGACGACTGGAAGATCGTCGTCAGCCAGACCGGCGACTTCACCCGGGCCGGCGGCAAGCAGGTCATGGCCGCCTTCCTCCAGTCCAACCCGGACATCGACGTGCTGTTCGCGCACAACGACGACATGGGCATCGGCGCCATCCAGGCCATCGAGGCGGCCGGCAAGAAGCCCGGCAAGGACATCCTGATCGTCACGGTCGACGGCGTGAAGGACGGCTTCATCGCGATGTCCGAGGGCAAGATCAACGCCATCGTCGAGTGCAACCCGCTGCTCGGCCCCCAGCTGATGGAGGTCGTCCAGAAGGTCAAGGACGGCGAGACGGTCGAGCGCTGGATCAAGACCAAGGAGGGCGACTTCATGCAGGACCAGGCGGCAGCCGCGCTCCCCACCCGCAAGTACTGACCGACCGCACCCATCGGCAGGGAGCCTCCGCCCGACCGGACGGTCGAGGGGGCTCCCTGCGGGCCTGAACGCGATTCACGACTCAACGCGATTCACGATGTACGCGATTCAAGATTCAAGAGGAGCGCTGCCATGGCAGAGCCGCGGCCCGTCCTGGAGATGACGGGCATAGTCAAGGAGTTTCCGGGGGTACGCGCTCTGTCGGGTGTCGACTTCCGGCTCTTCCCCGGCGAGATCCACGCCCTGATGGGCGAGAACGGAGCCGGCAAGTCCACCCTCATCAAGGTGCTGACCGGCGTCTACCCGCTGGACGACGGCAGGATCACCCTCGACGGGCAGACCGTCCGCATCGACAGCCCGGGGCAGGCCCAGCAGGCCGGCATCAGCACCGTCTACCAGGAGGTGAACCTCTGCCCCAACCTCTCGGTGGCGGAGAACATCTTCATCGGACGTGAACCCACGCGCTACGGCCGCATCCAGTGGAGCCGTATGCGCAAGGAGGCCGCGGAGCTGGTCGACCGGCTCGGCCTCGACATCGACGTCACCGCGCCCCTGTCCGCGTACCCCCTGGCCGTGCAGCAACTGGTCGCGATCGTACGGTCGGTGGGCACCGGAGACAGCGACGGCGCCGGAGCCGGCACCAAGGTCCTGGTCCTCGACGAGCCGACGTCCAGCCTCGACCGCGACGAGGTCCTCGAACTGTTCCGCCTGATGCGGCAGTTGAGGGACGAGGGCGTGGCGATCCTGTTCGTCTCGCACTTCCTCGACCAGATCTACGAGATCTGCGACCGCATGACCGTCCTGCGCAACGGCACCCTCGTCGGCGAGCACATGGTCAGCGAGCTGGACCAGGTCGGACTGATCCAGCTCATGATCGGCAAGGCCATGGACCAACTGGAGGAGCTGCACGAGCACCAACTGCACGCCGACGTAGGCGAGTTGCTGCTCGCAGCGGACGGCCTCGGCCGGACGGGCGGCATCGCCCCCTTCGACCTGGAGATCAAGAAGGGCGAAGTCCTGGGCCTGGCAGGCCTGCTCGGCTCCGGCCGCACCGAACTCGCCCGGCTGCTCTTCGGCGCCGACCAGCCCGACAGCGGCAAGGTCAGCATCGACGGCAAGCAGGTCTCGATGAGCGCCCCGAACGACGCGATCGGCGCGGGCGTCGCGTTCTGCTCGGAGAACCGCAAGACAGAGGGACTGGTCCCCGACCTGACGGTCCGGGAGAACATCATCCTCGCCCTCCAGGCCGCGCGCGGCTGGACCCGGCCCATCCCGGTCGCCCAGCGCGACGAACTGGTCGCCAAGTACATCAAGGCGTTGGACATCCGCCCCGCCAACCCCGAGGCCCGGGTAGGCCAGTTGAGCGGCGGCAACCAGCAAAAGGTGCTCCTGGCACGCTGGTTGATCACTCAGCCCAAGCTGCTGATCCTGGACGAACCGACGCGAGGCATCGACGTCGGCGCGAAGGCGGAGATCCAGAAGCTCGTGGTCTCGCTCTCCGAGGAAGGCATGTCCGTGCTGTACATCGCGGCCGAACTGGAGGAAGTGCTCCGGCTCAGCCACACCATCGGCGTGCTGCGCGACCGCAAGCTGGTGGCGCGGATCGCCAACGGGCCCGAGATCACCCCCTCCCGGATCCTGGAGACCATCGCGAGCGGAGAGCACCAGTGACCACCACTCCTCCTACGCCCGCTCCCCGATGGCGGGCGCTGACACAGCATCACCTGTTCTGGCCGGTGGCCGTACTGGTCGTCCTGCTGCTGATCAACGTTCCCTTCACCCCCGACTTCTTCTCGGTCAAGATGACGGACGGCCACCTCTACGGCAGCCTCGTCTCGATCGTGCTGTTCGGCTCGCCGCTCATCCTGGTGGCCGTCGGCATGACCCTGGTCATCGCGACCGGCGGCATCGACCTCTCCGTCGGCGCGGTCGTCGCCATCACCGGCGCCCTGACCTGCTCGTACATCAGCGACCAGTCCGACCAGGGCGCTCTCGCCGGAGTCTTCCTGGCGATGGGCACAGGCCTGGTGGCGGCGGTGGTCTGCGGCCTCTGGAACGGCTTCCTGGTGGCCAGGATGGGCATCCAGCCGATCATCGCGACCCTCATCATCATGGTCGCGGGCCGAGGCGTGGCCCAGCTGATCACCGACGGCCAGATCATCACGATCAACAGCGAGCCGTACAAGCTGATCGGCGGCGGCTACTGGCTGACCCTGCCCTTCTCCATCTTCGTGGTGGCGGCGGTGGTGGCGGTGACGGTGGCCCTGACCCGCAAGACCGCCCTCGGCCTCCTCGTCGAGTCGGTCGGCGGAAACGCCGAGGCCAGCCGCCTGGTCGGCATCAGGTCCCGCCGCATCAAGATCATGTGCTACGTGTTCTGCGCGCTGTGCGCCGGCATCGCGGGCCTGATGATCAGCTCCAACACCTCGGCGGCGGACGGCAACAACGCCGGACTGTGGATCGAGCTGGACGCGATCCTGGCGGTCGTCATCGGCGGGACGTCACTCCTGGGCGGCCGGTTCTCGATCGGCGGCACGGTGGTGGGCGCCCTCGTCATCCAGACCCTGACCACCACGATCTACACCATCGGCGTACCGACCCAGACCAACCTGGTCTTCAAGGCCGCCGTCGTCATCGTCGTCTGCCTGCTGCAGTCCCCGAAGTTCCGCGCGAAGGTCTTCGGCAACAGGTTCGGCCCGGGGAAGGGCGCGAAGGGCGGCAGCGGCACCTCGACAGCCGCCCCGGCGGACGCGGCCCCGACGACGACCACGGCAGCCCCCAAGATGGAGGTGTCGTGATGAGCACGACCACCCAGACCCCCAAGACGACGAACGGTCGCCCGGGAACGTCCACGACGTCCAGGGCGGCGCGCCTGCTCGGCGACCGTCGCCTGCCCGTCGTCGTGACCGCGACGCTCTTCCTGGTCATGTACATCGTGGGCCTGAGCCGCTACCAGAACTACGGCTTCGGCGAGCCGCAGGTATTCCTCAACCTGTTCATCGACAACGGTTACTTGCTGGTGGCCGCGGTAGGCGCGACCTTCGTGATCCTCTCCGGCGGCATCGACCTCTCGGTCGGCTCGGTGATCGGCTTCACGACCATGCTGACGGCGTGGCTGGTGGAGAAGCAGGGCCTGCCGATCCTCGTCGTCATCCCCATCGCACTGGGCGTAGGAGCCTTCGGCGGCTTCCTGATGGGCTATGTGATCCACAACTTCGAGATCCAGCCCTTCATCGTGACCCTCGCCGGACTCTTCCTCTTCCGGGGCCTCTGCCTGGTCATCAGCAAGGAGTCGATCGCCATCGACGACTCCGCGGTGAGCAGCATGGCGCAGGCGCAGGCCCAACTGGGCGTGGGATTCCTGTCGATAGGCGCGATAGTCGCCCTCGTCGTCCTGGCGGCAGCCTTCTACATCCTCCACTACACCCGCTTCGGCCGACGCGTGTACGCCATCGGCGGCAACGAGCAGTCGGCGATGCTGATGGGCCTCCCGCAGGGCGGCACGAAGATCGCGGTCTACACGGTGAGCGGCTTCTGCTCGGCGCTGGCGGGCCTCCTCTTCACCCTCTACATCCAGTCCGGCGACCCGCTGCACGCGACGGGCATGGAGCTGGACGCCATCGCCGCGGTCGTCATCGGCGGCACACTGCTGACGGGCGGCTCGGGCTATGTCCTGGGCACCCTCTTCGGCGTCCTGGTCCTGGGCCTGATCAAGAGCATCATCCAGTTCGAGGGGACGCTCAGCTCCTGGTGGACGAAGATCGCGACGGGCGTACTGCTCTGCGCGTTCATCCTGATCCAGCGGGCCATGACAGCGCGTGGGAAAACCTGAGCCGGGGAAAGGCCGCTTGTGCGGGGGCTGGGGGCTCAGGGCCGGACCGACC